>JAYTHJ010000133.1:0-1548 GCA_043732725.1 Sphingomonadaceae bacterium
GTGGTTGTGAAGCCGAAGCGCATGGGGTCCCCTTTAAGTGATGCCATATCGTGCCGGGGTTGGCAGGCGAAGTCGAGCGCGCTTCCCCTTCTGCTACGGCAGAAGGGAAGTGTACGTCGCCTCCGCCGCCGCCATGTAATCGCGCGTCAGCGGCAGCGCGTCGCGTCGCTTGGTCAGCTGAATCTGGACGTTCATATGGCCGTCGTTCTCGAAGGCGCAGATCGCGCCGGCAAGATAGAAGGTCCACATCCGCCAGAAGCGCGCATCGTACAGCACCTCGATCCCGGCGCGTGCTGCCACGGTGCGGGCATACCATTCGCGCAGCGTCAGCGCGTAATGCAGTCGCAGCACCTCGATGTCGGTGATCCACAGCCACGCGCGCTCGATCTGGGGCACGATCTGCGATAGCGCCGGCGAGTAGCCGCCGGGGAAGATGTACTTGGCGATGAACGGGTCGGTCGCGCCGGGGCCGTCGGCGCGCGCAATGGTGTGGATTAGCGCGACGCCGTCGGGCGCGAGCAGCGCATGGACCTTGTCGAAGAACTGGCGGTAGTGCGGCAGGCCGACGTGCTCGAACATGCCGACCGAAACGATGCGGTCAAAGCACCCGGTGAGCGCGCGATAATCGATCAGCGCGAACTTGACGTGGTCGCTGACACCAGCTTCGGCGGCCCGGCGGTTGGCGACCTTCAGCTGCTCCTCCGACAGCGTCACGCCGAGCACGTCGACGCCGGCGACGCGGTGCAGATACAACGCCATGCCGCCCCAGCCGCAGCCGATATCGAGGACACGCTGGCCCGGTTTCAGGTCAAGCTTGGCGGCGATGTGCGCGAGCTTGTCGGCCTGCGCGCGGTCGAGGCTGCTGCCCGGGTCGGTGTAATAGGCGCAGCTGTACTGGCGGTCGGCGTCGAGGAACAGGTCGTACAGCCGGTCCGACAAATCGTAGTGATGTGCCACGTTGCGTCGCGAGCGCCGCGCGAAGTTGATCTGGTCGAGCCGAGCCGCTAGCGCCGCCTGCCGCCACAGGCCGTAGCGTACCGGGTTATCGCGGTCCCAGCGGACGTTCCACGTCACCAGCTGTAGCAGGTCTAGAATGTCGCCCTGCTCGAGCACCAGCCGCCCGTCCATATAGGCTTCGGCGGCGCCGAGCGCCGGACTGAGCGCGATGGCGCGCGCCGTCGCGGCATCGGTCAGACGGTAATCGCTCGGTGCCAGCGTCGCCGACGGCTTGCCATAGGTGTGGACGGTGCCACCGTGATCGGTGACGCGCATTTCGCCGTCGCGGATCATGCGCTTGAACAAGCGGTCGAATAAAAACATCGGCCCCTAACTATCTACCGCTCAAACCGGTGCCAAGGCCCAATCTGCTTCCTTCTTCGCCGCCCGCCGGTCGAGCTCGGCGCGGCTGACCTTCTCGGATGCCGATTTAAGCTGGCCGCACGCCGCCATGATATCGCGGCCGCGCGGGCGGCGCACCGGGGCGGAGATGCCGGCGCGGAAGATGATCTCCGAGAAGCGCTCGATGCGCTCGGGGTCCGAGCATAGATA
>JAYTHJ010000134.1:0-1540 GCA_043732725.1 Sphingomonadaceae bacterium
TTCGGCAATTCGCCGTACTGGACGGCGGGGTCGGGGATCTCGCCAGCTTCGTCCGACACCCACGCTGGGGCCGCGATCGCCTTCATCGGGGCAGCCGCCAGCAGCACCGGCAGCGCCAGCCACAGAAACCGCCACATCCCGATTTTCGCCGACTTTACAGAACCGGTCCTACGATGCAGCGCCCGGCCTTTGAAGCGACATCTTGGCGGCTACACCATCGCCCGTCGCGCCGCCCACGGCGCGGCGCGCTCGAGCTGCCCGGCGAGGCGGAACAGCAGCGCTTCGTCGCCGTAGCGGCCCGTCGCCATGACGCCGATCGGCAGCCCGGCGCGGCTCATGCCCAGCGGCAGCGACATTGCCGGCTGACCGGTCTGGTTGGCCAGCGCGGTGAACGGGCTGTAGCCGAGGATGTTGCGCGTCCATTCGGCCATATCGGGCGGCGACAGATCGATCTTGCCGAGCTCGATCGGCGGGTGGGCGAATACAGGTGATAAGATGATGTCGTAATGCGCCTGGAATTGCGCCACCGTCACTGCGGCGCGCTGGCAGGCGTCGTTCGCCGCGACCAGCTGCAGCGCCGAGGTCGACTTGCCGATATGGACCCACATCTGCGTCACCAGCTCGATGTCGTCGCCCGCGTCGTCGCGCCCGATCTGGCGCAGCCGCCCGGCGACTTCGGCGGCGGTCGACGCGCCGATGATCGCGGTCATCGCGGTGCCGAGCTCGGCCCCCGACACATTGGGAGCCGCTTCCTCGACATGATGTCCAAGGCTTTCGAGCAGCTTGGCAGCAGCGAGCATCGCGGCAACGACCTCGGGATCGACCGCCACACCGGTGGACGGCACCAGCATCAGCGCGATCCGCAAGCGGCCGGGGTCACGCCCGGCGTGGCTCAGGAAGCTGCCGTCGGGAGCCGGCGCGGTGTAGCGGCTGCCTGGCTCGCTGCCATGGATCGCGTCGAGCAGCGCGGCGCTGTCGCGCACGCTCCGGCTGACGGCGTGGTGGACCGTCATACCGAGCCAGCTTTCGGTGTGATGCGGCCCCATCGGCACCCGCCCGCGCGACGGCTTCAAGCCGAACAGCCCGCATGCCGATGCCGGGCAGCGGATCGAGCCGCCGCCGTCCGAGGCATGGGCGATCGGCACGACGCCGGCCGCAACCGCGCATGCCGCGCCGCCGCTCGAGCCGCCGGCGCTATGGGCCAAGTTCCAGGGGTTTCGCGTCAGGCCGGTCGCCTTGCTCTCGGTGGTAACGGTCAGCCCCATCTCGGGCGTCGTCGTCTTGCCGAAGCTGTTGAGCCCGGCCGCGGCGAAGCGCTCGAACAGCGTCGAGGTGTAATCGGGCCGGTAATTGTCCCACAACCGGCTGCCTTCGCTCGAGCGTTCGCCGGCGATGTGCATATGCAGGTCCTTGACGAGGAACGGTACCCCCGCGAACGGCCCGCTAAAACTCCCCGCTGCGGCGGCGCGAGCGCGCTCATAGAGCGGCTGCGCCATGAAGTTCAACGCCGGGTCGACCGCCGCGGCGCGCGCGATCGCCG
>JAYTHJ010000135.1:0-1539 GCA_043732725.1 Sphingomonadaceae bacterium
GTGCTGGCGCATGCCGGGCTCGGCGTTACGGTCGCGGGCGTCTCGGCGATGGCGGCGTGGCAAAGCTCGAAGATCATCGTGATGACGCCGGGCCAGACGGTGGCGCTCGACCGCGCCCGCATCCGCCTCGACGACGTGCGCGAGGTAACCGGCCCGAATTATCTGGCCACCGCGGCGCACTTCATCGTGCAGCGCGGCAGCAGCATCGTGCCGCTAAGCTCGGAGCGGCGCTTCTATCCCGCCAGCCGCTCGCAGACTACCGAGGCCGGCATCGACGGCGGCGTCTTCGGCAATATCTATCTGGCGATCGGCGAGCCCGACAAGCGCGGCGGCATCGTCGTGCGGATGTACCATCACCCGCTGGTCGGCTGGATCTGGACCGGCGCGGTGCTGATGGCGCTCGGCGGCTGCGCCTCGCTCAGTGACCGCCGTTTCCGCGTCGGCGCGGCGCGGGCGGCCAGTGTGCCATCCGGGCGGCTGGCACTGGCATGAGCCGCTGACGTGACGCGCTTGCTGTTCCTGCTGCCGGTGCTGCTGTTTGCCGGAATCGCCAGCTTCTTCGCGCTCGGGCTGACGCACGATCCGTCGAGGCTGCCGTCGGCGCTGATCGACCAGCCGCTGCCCGCCTTCGAGCTGGCGGGGCTGAATGCCACGACACCGGGCTTCGGCAGTGCGGCGTTCAGCGGCGAGCCTAAGCTGCTCAACGTCTTCGCGTCGTGGTGCGCCGCTTGCCCGGGCGAAAATCCTATGCTTGGGCGCATCGCCGGCGAAGGTACGCCGGTGTACGGCCTCAACTGGAAGGACACCCCCGCCGCGGCAACTGCATGGCTGGCGAAGTTCGGCAATCCCTACACCCGCGTCGGCAGCGACCCCGGCGCTCGCACCGGCATCGATCTCGGCGTCACCGGCGTGCCCGAAACCTTCGTCGTCGATAAGCGCGGCCGCGTTCGCTACAAGCAGATCGGACCGATCAGCGCCGCCGACTGGGAGGATGTGCTGAAGCCGATGCTTCAGAAATTACGGGCCGAAGCATGACGCGAGCGCTCGCAATCTGGCTGGCCGCGCTGTTGCTCGCCGCCCCGGCGTTGGCGGTGCTGCCCGACGAGATGCTCGCCAACCCGCGGCTCGAGGCGCGGGCGCGCATCATCAGCCAGCAACTGCGCTGCATGGTCTGCCAGAATCAAACGATCGACGACTCGGACGCATCGCTGGCGCGCGACCTGCGTTTGCTGGTGCGCGAGCGACTGCAGCGCGGCGATAGCGACCGGCAGGCGACCGCCTACATCGTTGCGCGCTATGGTCACTACGTCCTGCTGCAGCCGCCGTTTGAAGCCGCGACATTGCTGCTCTGGCTCGGCCCGGCGGCGTTCGTGCTGGCGGGCGGCGGCGGCGTCGCGATGTACCTAAATCGCCGCCGCGCCACCGCCCCCGACATCGCGCTCAGTCCCGAAGATAGCGCGCGCGTCGACGACCTGCTGCGCGAGGGCTGAGCCGCTGATCGCACTGTGGATCGTGCTGACCGCGATGGTCGCGGTGGCG
>JAYTHJ010000136.1:0-5410 GCA_043732725.1 Sphingomonadaceae bacterium
GTCTGGTGCGACGCAAGGGCAGGATGACCGATTAGATAGGGCTCAGGCGGCCTTCCTGCGGAACCCATATGGAACCCATGGGCGGGCATGGGTTCCGACAGCAAGATGCGTGCCCATCAAGTAACTCGTTTCACTTGGGAATATGGTGGACGCACCTGGGTTCGAACCAGGGACCCGCTGATTAAGAGTCAGCTGCTCTACCAACTGAGCTATGCGTCCGTGCGCCGGAATGCGCGGGCCGATCGGGTAGCAGCAGGGTGGCGGGTTGTCCAGAGCGACCGTGCGGCGCGGGGCTAGGGTCTATCGGCCGGACGATTGGCTCGGTGTTGCCTACTCCGCTGCCCTGCGGTTCGAGATCAGCACGACCACCAGCCCGCCCAGCGCCATCGCTGCTCCGGCGACTGCAATCCAGGCGTAGCCGAGCCGGGCAGCGATGAGACCGCCCCCGATCGCGGCACCGACGGCGTTACCGAGATTGAACGCACCGATGTTGATCGACGAGACAAGGTTTGGCGCGGCGCTGGCGAGGCTAATGACGCGCATCTGCAGAGACGGGACGAGCGCGAACGTCGCGATGCCCCAGGCGAACACCGTCGCGACCGCTGGAACCGGGAAGCTCATCGTATATGCGAATAGTAGCAGCAAGCCGGCCAGACTGGCGAGCACGACGACCAGTGTCGTGTTGAGCGCCTTGTCGGCGAAGCGCCCGCCGAGCCAGTTTCCGATCGTCAGCCCAATGCCGTAGACCACCAGCGCGAAGGTGACGGTGCTCGCAGCGACGTGCGTTACGTTCTGCAAGATCGGCGCGATGTAGGTGAACACGGTGAACATCGCCGCCGACCCAAGCACGGTGGTCAGCAGCGCGAGCAGCACCGCGGGCTGGCGCAGCACGCGCAGCTCGGCCTGCACGTCGATCGGCTGATCGGCATCGACGGCGGGCAACGCCAGCAGCAGCGCGACGATCGCCAGCGCGCCGAGCCCGGCGATGCCGCCGAAGGCCGCGCGCCAGCCGAACGCCTGCCCGGCCCACGTCGCCAGCGGCACGCCGCCGATATTGGCGATCGTCAACCCCATGAACATGCCCGCGACCGCCTGCGCATGCTTGCCGGGACCCGCGATCTTGCCCGCAACGATCGAACCGATGCCAAAGAACGCGCCGTGGCACAACGAGGTGAGCACCCGCGCGGCGAGCAGCAGCGGATAGCCCGGCGCGATGGCCGACAGCGCGTTGCCGATGGTAAACAGCAGCATCAGCCCGATTAGCACCGACTTGCGCGGCAGGCGGGTCGTCGTCAGCGTCAACAGCGGTGCACCGGCCAGAACGCCGAGCGCGTAGCCGCTGACCAGTAGGCCAGCGGTCGGGATCGAGACCTTCAGGTCGGCGGCGATCACCGGTAGCAGACCCATCGGCGCAAACTCGGTCGTGCCGATGCCGAACGCGCCGGTAGCTAGCGCGAGCAGTGGCCAGTTGCGCTTCATCGCTGCTGCCCTCCTGTGCCGGTGTGTAAAGGGGGTCTGTAGCAGCAACCGGGGAGCGGCAGAATGGTGCAGATCGAACGGATCGATCTCGTCGTCGGCGATCTCGCTACGGCACAGCGCTTCTATGTCGAAGCGCTCGGATTTGCGGCGATCGAGACCAGCAGGGCACCGGGTGTTCAGCGCGCGACACTGCGGCTGGGGCAGACCAGGATCGACTTGATGGCGTTCGATGCGCCGGGAGCGGCCTATCCGACACCGTGCGCCGCCAACGACTCTTGGTTCCAGCACTTCGCCATCGCCGTGTCCGATATGGTGGCGGCCTACGCGGAGCTCAGCCGCTATTCGCACGAGCCGATTTCAGTCGGCGGTCCGCAGTTGTTGCCGCCGAGTACCGGCTCGGTGACCGCCTACAAGTTCCGCGATCCCGAGGGGCATCCGCTCGAACTGTCATTCAACCCGGCGACAGCAGGCGCGGCAGGTGCTACAACTTCGGGTAGCGCAGCATCGGCTGCCAAGCCGTTCATCGGCATTGATCACAGTGCTATCGTCGTCGCCGACCCGGACGCGAGCATCGCATTCTACACCAAGCTGGGTTTCCGCGTCACCAAGCGGCTGGTCAATACCGGACCTGAGCAGGACCGGCTCGACGAGCTGGCGGATGTCGAGCTCGATATCATCGTGCTCACCGCGGTCGCCGGGCCGCACCTCGAGCTCTTGCACTATCGCCGTCCGCTGCCGGGTCCGGCGGTCGTGGTCGCGCCGGCGGACATCGCGGCGACGCGCCTTGCGCTGTCGGGTGCCGGCGAAGTCGGGCGGCGACGAGATCCGGATGGACATTGGCTTGAGCTAGTTTAGGTCGCTTTTGAGGACGGTAGCGACAGGCTATATTTACCCACCGAGCGCGACCTGACCCTGCGCGGCACCATTCTCCGGCACCAGCTCGCCGGTCCGGTCGCTGATCTCGGCGAAGCGCGCCGCGACGGTCTCGGGAGTCATGGCGGCGGCGTCGACGTGAATACCGCGGGTCATCGTCACATAGGTGCGCTCGAAGCCGCCGCCGCCGGCATTAATCACTGCGTTGGAGGGCGCTTCGTCCGAGACAAGGTAGAGCGCCGCGGGGACGACCGTCTCGGGTCCCAGCTTGGCGAGCATCGCGGGCGGCAGCAGATCCTCGGTCATACGGGTGGCGGCGACCGGCGCGACGGTGTTAATGCGGATGTCGTATTTCGCGCCCTCGAGCGTCAGCGTCCGCATCAGCCCGACGATGCCCATCTTCGCCGCGCCGTAATTCGCTTGGCCGAAATTGCCGTACAGCCCCGACGAGCTGGTGGTCATCAGGATGCGGCCGAACGCCTGTTCACGCATCGTCTCCCACACCGCTTTGGTACAGGTCATCGACCCCATCAGGTGCACGTCGAGTACCTGGCGGAAGTCCTCGACGGTCATCTTGGCGAAGGTCTTGTCGCGCAAGATGCCGGCGTTGTTGATCAGGATGTCGATCCGCCCCCAGCGCTCCTTGACGTAAGCGGCGAGCTTTTCGATCGCGGCGGCATCGGTGACGCTGGCGCTATTGGCGAGCGCTTCGCCGCCGGCGGCGACGATCTCGTCGACGACGGTCTGTGCCGCTGACAACGAGCTGCCCGAGCCGTCGCGCGCGCCGCCGAGGTCATTGACGACGACCTTCGCGCCGCGCGCCGCGAGCGCCAGTGCGTAGGCGCGGCCGAGCCCGCCGCCGGCTCCGGTGACGATAGCGACACGGTTGTCGAAGCGGATGGCGGTCATGATTCTTGCCTTGTGGTCGGTCGCGCGGCTGGCTGTAGAACAGCCGCAAGCTGAGTGGAAGCGGCGCTAATGGCTCAAGGGGTGATCGTCAGTGAATCGCCTCGTTTGGATAGACGCCCCATAGCTGGCTGCGCAGGATGAAGCCGCTCTTACCGCCACGGTCGATGCGGCACCATGCCTGGTCGCAAAGCGTCAGTCGTACCAGCGTGCGCGGCTCGATGCGCCACGCGATCCGCGACTGCAGGTCGGCGGAGGTGTACAGGACGCGATCGCCGTCGCCGGTAACCAGCGCGGTGCGCTCGCCCTTAAGCAGGCTCTTGTTCATCCAACCGACGCTGCCGTCGACGTCGCGGAGCTGCCGCCAGATGCCGTATTCGCGAATGATCTCGACAGGCAGCCCGGCGCGGACGTAGACGAACGCGATCGGATAGCGGTCGCCCGGCCCAGTGCGCAGATACGCTTTGTCCGACTTGATCGAGGCGAAGCGCGGGACCGCGAGCCCTGTGATCCCGGTGGCGGTGTCGACCGGGGCAGGGGCGGCGGCCAGCAGCAGCAACGCGAGGAACAGGACTAGGGTTGGACGCATCGGTGGCAGATAGCGCGGCCTACCCTGCTGCAACAGGGGTATCAGCAACTTCCGCCGGATTTGGAGACTCTTTGGACACACCCAGAGCGTGTACACGGTTACCGAGTTCCCTCAGTGGCACGCAGCGCGACTACCATATCTGCTAAAATGTCAAGCTAAACCGAACCATGCTGTTGATCGCACGATGCGGGCTGTTGATCGCAGGATGCCTGCCCTTGACCTTCGTCAAACCGCCCCATAGCGCTATTCCATGCCGCGCCCCCGCCCGAAGGTCATTGTCACCCGCCGCCTGCCACAGGCTGTCGAGACGCGCATGGCCGAGTTGTTCGATGTCGAACTGAACTTCACCGATACCGCGTTCGACACGCCCGCGCTGATGGCGGCGATGGCCCAGGCCGAGGTGCTGGTGCCGACCGTTACCGACCATCTCGATGCCGCGGTCATCGCGGCGGCGGGCTCACAGCTCAAGCTGATCGCCAACTTCGGGACCGGCGTCGATCACATCGACCTGGGCGCGGCGCGGGTAGCCAACGTCGTCGTCACCAATACGCCGGGCGTGCTAACCGACGACACCGCCGACATGGTGATGGCGCTGATCCTGTCGGTACCGCGGCGGCTGGCCGAGGGCGAGAAGCTGGTGCGCAACAGCGACTGGCGCGGCTGGGCCCCGACCGGCATGCTCGGCCACCGTATCACCGGCAAGCGGCTCGGCATCGTTGGCATGGGCCGTATCGGGCAGGCGGTGGCGATCCGCGCCCGCAGCTTCGGATTGAGCGTGCATTACCACAACCGCGAGCGGCTGCCCGCCGCGGTCGAGGCGGCGCATGAGGCAACGTGGTGGCCGACGCTTGAAGCGATGCTGGCGCGCGTCGACATCGTCAGTATCAACTGCCCGCTGACGCCCGCGACGCACGGCATGATCGATGCCGCCGCGCTCGAGCTGATGCAGCCGCATTGCTATCTGATCAATACTGCGCGCGGCGAGATCGTCGACGAGGCGGCGCTGGCGGATGCGCTGCTGAGCGGGCGGCTGGCAGGCGCAGGGCTCGATGTGTTTGCCGACGAGCCGCGGATCGACTCGCGGCTGCTCGGCTGCGCCAACGTCGTGCTCACCCCGCATATGGGGTCGGCAACGTTCGAGGGGCGGCAGGCGATGGGCGATAAGGTCATCGCCAACATCCGCGCATGGACCGATGGCCATCGCCCGCCCGATCAGGTGCTCGAAGGCTGGGTCTGAGCCGGTTCAGCCCGCGTCTACGGGAACTTTGCAGTATCACGGTCGTTCCACCCGTGACATACTTGGAGAGAAAACCATGATCCGTCCGACCTATGCCGCCATCGCCGCCTTGCTTGCAGCGGGCACGCTCACCGCCTGCGCTACCGACCAATATGGTCAGCAGCGCCTTAGCAACCCTGGTAAGGGTGCGCTTGCCGGTGGAGCCGGCGGTGCGCTGATCGGCGCGCTGGCGGGTAACCCGGCGCTCGGTGCCGTCATCGGCGCTGCTGGCGGCGCGATTGTCGGCGTCATCGCCGACGACCACCACCGCTACGAGGACCGTAACG
>JAYTHJ010000137.1:0-5409 GCA_043732725.1 Sphingomonadaceae bacterium
GGCAGCTATAGCCTCGTATCACAGAACGGCAATGCGGTCACGGTCTCGTCGACTGCAGCTGGACGACTCAGCCGCTCGGGACTGGCGGAAGGTAATTACGCTCGTGGTGTGTCGTCGGTGACCAGCGACGCCCGCGCGATTGCCACGGCCGCGGCGAGCGCGCTGACGTTGAACGCCGGCGACCTCAACATCAACGGCATCGCCATCCGCGGTGCGACCGCCTCCGACGATACTTTCTCGGATGTTCAGGCGCTCTCGAGCCTCAAGGCCGGCAGCGCCATCGCCATCGCTGCCGCGATCAATGCCTCGACCGCCGCCACCGGGGTCACTGCTTCGGCAAATGCCCTGACGCTCGACGGCTCGGCCCCGACGACGGTGATCACGACGACCGCGACCACGGCGCTGGCGATCAACGGCGTCCAGATCGCCGTGACGCTCAACCAGACCGACACCGCACAAGCGACACGCGAGAATGTCGCGCGGGAAATCAACAAATACACTGGCCTGACCGGGGTCGTCGCCAGCGACAGCGGCAAGGGCGGGCTGTCGCTGACCACCGCCGACGGCCGCAACATGAGCGTCAGTTTCAACAACGCCTCCGCGGTCGCGGCGAACTTCGGGCTTGGCACCGTCACCCAGCGCGGAACCGGAACCGCCTACACCGTCACCGGACTGGCCGACCCGACAGTCTATAGCGCCGACACGGTGCAGACCGCCTACGCCACGGTGGCGCTGAGCTCGTCGAAAAGCATCAACGTCACCGCGGGCACGCTGGGCTTCGCCACGGCATCGAACTTCACCAAGCTCGGGCTCGAGCAGAACACCTACGGCTCTGACGCCGGCGGCCTCAAGGTCTCCGATATCGATGTCTCCTCGCAAGGCGGCGCGAACAGCGCGCTCGATGCCATCGATCAGGCGCTAAGCTCGGTGTCGCTGGACCGCGCCAATCTCGGTGCAGTGCAGAACCGGCTCGACGCCACCGTCAACAATTTAAACTCGAACTCGACCAACCTCGTGACCTCGCGGTCGCGGATAATCGACGCCGACTTCTCGGCGGAGACAACCAACCTCGCCAAGTCGCAGGTGCTCAGTCAGGCGGCGCAGGCGATGCTCGCGCAGGCCAACCAGAACCAGCAGCAGGTGCTGTCGCTGCTGCGGTAAGCGTTCCGGCGTCACCGGCTCCTCCTCTCTCCCTCTCCCGCTCTCGCGGGAGAGGGCTTTTGCTTGTCGCAGGCGGAGCCGCCTGTTAGGGCCGTGCGCCGGTATGGAGCGATGGCCGAGTGGTTTAAGGCGCACGCCTGGAAAGCGTGTTCAGGGCAACCTGTCCGGGGTTCGAATCCCCGTCGCTCCTCCAGCCCGCGATAGGTCGCCAGCGATAACGTCTGCGCTTGCCCGTAGACGTGGCGCGCTCGGCACGGCATGGACTGGCGGTGACCGCGATCCTCAGCATCTCCGGCTTGTCGAAGACCTATGCCGGCGGGCAGCAGGCGCTGAAGTCGATCAACCTCGACATCGCTCGCGGCGAGATTTTTGCGCTGCTAGGCCCCAACGGCGCGGGCAAGACGACGCTGATCGGCGCAGTGTGTGGCCTGGTGCGCCCGACCAGCGGTACGATCCGCGTCGATGGCATCGATATCGCCGCCGATCCGAAAGCGGCGCGGGCGCGTATCGGTCTCGTGCCGCAGGAGCTGTCGACCGACGTGTTCGAGCTGGTTGAGGACACCGTGGCGTTCTCGCGCGGGCTGTTCGGCAAGCCGCGCGATGCGTCGGTGGTCGAGCGCGTGCTGCGCTCCCTTTCGCTGTGGGACAAGCGCGCGTCGAAGATCCTCGCGCTGTCAGGCGGCATGAAGCGACGCGTGCTGATCGCCAAGGCGCTGGCGCACGAGCCCGACATCCTGTTCCTCGACGAGCCGACGGCGGGCGTCGACGTCGAGCTACGCCGCGATATGTGGCAGCTGATCAGCGGTTTGCGCGACGCGGGCGTGACGGTCATCCTAACGACGCACTACATCGAGGAGGCCGAGGAGATGGCCGACCGCATCGGTATCATGACCAACGGCGAATTGGTGCTGGTCGAGGACAAGGCGACGCTGCTTACCAAGATGGGCCGCACCGAGGCGACATTTCAGCTACGGCAGCCGCTGCACGACATTCCCGCCGAAATCCACGACTGGCCGCTGCGGCTGACCGACGACGGTACCACGCTCGCCTATTCGATCACCGCCGACGAGGCGGCAGTGCGTGGTCTCGCCGCGGCAGTCCGCAAACTCGCCGAACTCGGCATCGATTACCGCACGCTCGACGTCCAGCGCAGCTCGCTCGAGGACATCTTCGTCGATCTGGTTGGCCAGCACGCATGAACCTGCCCGCGATCCGCGCCATCTATATGTTCGAGGTCGCGCGAACTCGCCGGACGCTGCTGCAGAGCCTGTTCACGCCGGTGCTGACGACGTCGCTGTACTTCGTCGTCTTCGGCTCGGCGATCGGCAGCCGCATGCAGACCATCGGCGGTGTCAGCTACGGGGCCTATATCATTCCCGGCCTGCTACTGCTCACCATCCTGTCCGAAAGTGTTTCGAACGCTTCCTTCGGCATCTATCTGCCGCGTTTCACCGGGACGATCTATGAGCTGCTGACCGCTCCGGTCGGCGCGGCCGAAACCCTGCTCGGCTATGTCGGCGCGGCCGCGACGAAGTCGGTGGTGCTCGGGCTGATTATCGTTGCGACGGCGCGGCTGTTCGTGCCGTTCGACATCGTTCATCCGGTCTGGGCGATAACCCTGCTCATCCTGATCGCGGTCAGCTTTTGCCTGTTCGGCTTCATCCTCGGGCTATGGGCGGACGGCTTCGAGAAGCTGCAGGTCGTGCCGTTGATGATTATCACGCCGCTGACCTTCCTCGGCGGCACCTTCTACTCGGTCAGCATGCTGCCGCAGCCGTGGCGGACGCTGACGCTGTTCAATCCGATCGTCTATCTCGTCAACGGGCTGCGCTGGGCGTTCTACGGCGTCTCCGACGTCGACATCCGGATCAGCGCCGGGCTGACGGTCGCCTTCATGCTGGCCTGCCTCGCGGTGATCACCTGGATCCTGCGCACCGGCTACAGCTTGCGCACTTGAACCGCTACTTGCCGTCGGTGAATACCGCCTTCGGCAGCATCACATGGACGCCCTTGTTGTGGTCGACCAGCTCGGTGATCTCGACATCGCCGGCGACGCTGACCAGCATATAGGCGTCGTCGCGGCTCAGGTGTTTCGCCGCGACGAGGAAGTCGATCATGTTGCGCACCGCCTTGCGCGTCGCGTTGCTGAGGTCGTCGTCGAAGCCCATCGAAATATAGTGCGTCGGCGTCTCGGCCCGCGGATACGGGCTGAGCTCGTGCTTGTGCAGGATGAAGTCGAGCGTCCCGACCAGCGAAGTTTCGAGTGCAGTGATGTCGACCTCGCCGTTGCCCTGCGCGGCATGGCCGTCGCCGATCTCGAACAGCGCACCCGTCGCGTGCACCGGCAGGAACAATGTCGTGCCCGCGATCAGCGCCTTGTCATCCATATTACCGCCGATGATCGTCGGCGGCGCGCTGTCGTAGCGCCCGAACGCCGGCGGCGGCGCGACCCCCATACTGCCGAAGAATGGGTGTAGCGGCACACGGATGCCCGGCGCAAACTCGGCCATCATCGCGGCGCGGTCGAGCGGCACGATCTTCATCCGCGCGTACGGAAAATCGTCGGTCAGGAAGCCCGCGCCGTATCGGAAGGCGTTGTAGGCGTAGGGGATCGCTAGCTCGACCTTGCGGATGCGGATTTCGAGTGTGTCGCCGGGCTCGGCTCCTTCGATGAACACCGGGCCGGTCAGGATATGCCCGCCCGGCCCGCGGTCCTTGACCTGATCGAACACGGTGCGCAGCGCCGGCTCGACCGCGGCGGGAGCAACTCCGACCTTCTCCAGCCCCGCCGGGCTGTTGGTCAACAGCGTGTGGAAGACGACCGTATCGCCCGATTTGATCCGCAGCACCGGCTTGGCCGCGGCATCGTAGTTGCCCCACGCGACAGTGGCAGGGGTGGCTTCGAGGGTGAAGGTTTCGGCTGCAGCGGGCCGGGTTGTAACGGTCAGGAGTACGGCGGTAAGCGTCGCCGTCCGCAACTTATTCAGTACCGGCCCGATCATCACGACCTCCTTCACAACTGCGATTAGCTGCAACAGTGACAAAGACCGGTCGTATCCGCCAGCAGCAAAACGGGCTCCCCTGCCCTTGAGCGGAGACCAAGACGGAGATGGAGCGTCTCTGCCTGGTAAAATGCGCCTGCAGCAGCTCGGCCGGGCCGCCACGATCATCGCCTGCATCGCGGATGCGGCGAGCAACTGTGTCGCCACGACCACCCCGGCGACGTGGCCGCCTTCGATGTCGGTGCGGTAATGGACGCCGCAGACGATGCGGTGCTCGGCATATTCGCCGGCGCGCGCCTCGATGACCCCGGCCTTTTCGGCAGCAGCGTCGCCAGCGTCCGCCCGATCGAATAGTCCAGCGTCGCGTGCCCGCTCGGATACGACGTCGGCAGCACGACCCCTGCGTTGACACCGCAGCAGCGCACCGACGGATCGATCGTGTAGGGACGCGCGCGGTGGAAGTACCGTTTCGCACTGCCGGAGGCGATGCTGGCCTCGCTCGCCACCAGCTTGAGCAGCGCCCACGTCGCCAGCAGCTGGCGCGCCTCGGAACCGCCGCCGGTCACGCCGTCGAAAGGCGACGGGTCGTCGTGGCATCGTCGGACTGCGCCTGCGCCAATTGCGCGGGAGTTTCGGCAGCCACCGTGCGGCGCACCTCGGCGAGGTCGACAGTCTCAGCCGGCGAGCCCGTAAGCGGTGGCGGCGGTAGCAGCACGGCGGGACTGACATCGGCAGCGTTCAGCACCTTGAACACTTTGAGTGCTTTGGCCGGTCTCGTTATCTGCCCAGTGCCAGCCGGGGCTCGTGGAGCAGCCTGGCCCGCAGCGCCTGCCGCAGCAGCAGCGCGATACCAGCGGCACGGGCGGCGAGATGGTACGGCATCATCGAGAACTCCCGTGTCGCGCAGTGCGGCGACGCGGCTACTCGCCGCCGCACTGAACGCGCAATGTTACCGCGATGTGACGGGGTCGCTGACACTGCTCCTTGCCAAAGCTTCAGTCTGGGTGACGTACCACCCCTCGACCCGCCGTCCAGCGGCCATCGACAACGATGCTCGTGGCCGTCATGGTTGTGTCCCACTGAGTGGTGTAGCTTCGCCGGGGTTGGTCCGGCGATCTCCGGCGAGGCCGGATTGATCAAGCGGCCAGGGCTGGCAGTGTGACGAGTGGATCGTCGCTCATTTGCGAGACGCTTTCCAGCGTCATGTAACGCGAGCGCTGGACGGTCCATTCGTCGTTTTGTTCGA
>JAYTHJ010000138.1:0-1537 GCA_043732725.1 Sphingomonadaceae bacterium
GTGAAGGCGCATGGCCAGCGCGTGCCGGTACAGACGGTCGGCCTGCGCGGCCGCGCCGGCTGGTCACGGAGCTAGGGTCGGATGGCGCGCACGCTCAAAAAGGTTGACGTGGTCCTCGTCGGTTTCGGCTGGACCGGTGCGATCATGGCGCAGCAGTTGTGCGACGCGGGGCTCAACGTGCTCGCCCTCGAACGGGCGGCGGCACAGACCACCCCGGAAAATTTTGCGACGACCTTCGACCAGGACGAGCTGCGCTACATGTGGCGACACCATCTGTTCCAGAACGTCAAATATTCGACGCTGACCTTTCGCAACAACACCAGCCAGCAGGCGCTGCCGATGCGGCGGCTCGGCTCGTTCCTGCCCGGAACCGCCGTCGGCGGCGCGGGCGTCCACTGGAACGGGCAAATCTGGCGGTGGCTCGAAACCGACTTCAAGCTGAAAAGCCATAACGAGCAGCGCTACGGCAAGGCGGCGACAGCGGGCCTGACGATCCAGGATATGCCGATGAGCTACAAGGAGCTCGAGCCACACTACAACCAGTTTGACTTGACGTGCGGCACCTCCGGTCAGGCCGGCAATCTGGGCGGTGCCAGACAGGCTGGCGGCAATCCGTTCGAGGGGCCGCGCAGCGCGCCATATCCGACGCCGCCGCTGACGATGACCTATGCGCCGACGCTGTTCGGTCAAGCGGCTGCGGGGCTCGGCCTCCACCCGTTTCCGCACCCGGCCGGCAACCTGTCGCAGCCGTATACCAACCCGTTCGGGGCGCAGCTCGGGGCGTGCACCTATTGCGGCTTCTGTGAGAAGTTCGGCTGCGGCAACTATGCTAAATCATCGCCGCAGACGACGCTGATTCCCTACATCCTGACCAAGCCAAACTTCGAGTTACGGACCGAAAGCGAGGTGCTCAAGGTCGAGCGCACCCCTGACGGCAAGCACGCCACCGGCGTTACCTATGTCGACAGCGCCGGGGTGGAATATTTCCAACCGGCATCGATCGTCGTGCTGACAGCGTACCAGCTTCACAATGTCCATCTGCTGCTGCTGTCGGGGATCGGCAAGCCGTATGACCCGGCGACGGGCGAGGGCGTCGTCGGCAAGAACTACTGTTATCAGACGATGAGCGGGATCGACGTCTTCTTCGACGACAAGCTGCTTAACCCGTTCATCGGCGCGGGCGCGCTGGCGTCGGTGATCGACGACTATAATGGCGATAATTTCGACCACTCGGGCCTCGGCTTCATCGGCGGATCGTATGTCGCCGGCATTGTTACCGGCGGGCGCCCGATCGAGATGACGCGCGTGCCTGAGGGTGTCCCGAAATGGGGGCTCGACTGGAAGAAGGCGGCGGCGAAATATTACCTGCGCAGCTTCGGTATCTCGGTGCACGGGTCAAGCTACGCGCAGGCCGGCAACTACCTCAGCCTCGACCCGACGTACAAGGACCAGTTCGGCCGGCCGATGTTGCGGATGACCTTCGACTTCCCGCCCAACGACCTGAAGATGACAGACTATGTCACCGACCGCGCTGCAG
>JAYTHJ010000139.1:0-1534 GCA_043732725.1 Sphingomonadaceae bacterium
GCTGCCGCGCGACGTGTTTGATTGGGAGCCACATCGTGCCTTGTTTGCCGGGGCCGATGGACTTGACGACTACCGCAAGCTTGCGCCGCTGATCGGTACGCGCCTCGCGCCGGGCGGCGTAGCCTGCCTCGAGATCGCTTCAACCCAGGTCGACTTGGCGGGGGCGCTCTTCATCACAGCGGGGCTGCAGGTCGCATTGCGCCACGATATGGCGGGCTTGCCGCGGTGCCTCATCGTTACCAAATAACGCTTTGACGGGGCTGACTTTGCCGCTAGAGGCACAACAGGCAGGGTGGACTTGAGTGGAGTCCCCGACCTCTGGCATCAAACCGCTGCGAGCCGCGCAATAAGGCGCGCTAGTGTGTCGAATGCCAGCCCATCCGATGATGCTTGCCGCAATATGGCCGACGCACAGGGAACGAGCCTTTGATTCGAAATAACCAGAACGGTCGTCGCCGCGGTCGCGGTAGCGCACGTCCGCCGCAAGCCGACGGTGGCGGCGCTCCGCGCAGCAACAACAATTACAATAACAATAGCGGCGGCAACCGGCTCGAACTGCGCCAGCGCGGGAATGCGACGCAGCTACTCGAAAAGTACAAAGCACTGGCCCGCGATGCGGCGCAGAATGGCGACCGGGTCGCCACCGAATACTACATGCAGCACGCCGACCATTATTATCGCGTGCTTAACGATTATCGCGAGCGCCAGCCCGATAACCGTCAGCAGCCGCGTCGCGATTACGACGACGACGAAAGCGGGGAGGGCCAGAACTACAACAACGGCCAGAGCGGCCCACAGAACTATGTCGCGCAGCAAAGCGACGTTGGCGGCTATGATGACGACGGCGACGAGGGCGAGGCTCCGTCGCGTCAGGGCGAGCAAGACGGCAACCGCATGGCACAGCCGCGGCAGCATCAGGCGCGCGGCGATCAAAACCGGTTGGACCAGTCGCGACACGACGCGCAGCGTGAGGACGCGCCGCGCCAGCCCGAGCGCTCGCCTCAGCGCGACGACCATCGTCAGCAGAACACGCAGCCGGACAGCGCGCGCCGCCCCGACACGCGCCGCGACGAGCGCCAGCCCGACGAGCGTGGGTCACGCGAGCGCAGCTATAACGAGCGGCAGACGAGTGGCGGTCAGCCGAATGCTGGTCAAGCGGACGGCAGCCCGCCTGCCACTGAACGCCAGGTGACGAATGAGCGCCAGGCGAATGGCCGTCAGGTTCCCGAACGGTCGACCGAGCAGTCGACTTCCGAGCGCTCGAATGAACGCGGTAAAGAGCGCGCCAACGCTAATCGGCAAGGCGGCGAGCGCTCCGATGGGCGTCAAGACGGCGACGGTTACACCAGCGAGCGTTCGAGTCGTCGATCGATGCGCGATAATAGTTCAGCCGATCGGACTCCCGTCGAAGCTGAATACGTGAACCTGGCGGTGCAGGACCAGCCGATTTTTGCGGGTATTCCGGGACCAGCAACACGGGCTGCCGAACCGTCAGCTAAATTGACGACTGAAGCCGCGTCGTCCTCGGCGTCGT
>JAYTHJ010000140.1:0-1527 GCA_043732725.1 Sphingomonadaceae bacterium
ACTCTGCAACTAGGGTCGTCAATTAGTTCGCTTGTTCATGAGGTCATCGCCGACTAATCGCTTGCCGCTGCTTGACGGCGGCATTACCAGCCCTGCTCCCGCTAGCGCTGGCGGGCGTGGAGGATGAATGCCTGACAGCCTGCCGCCGCAACGCCGCGCCTGGGTGCTCTTGGCTTTCGCCTTTGCGGCGCTCGGACTGCGTGTCGTCTGGGGATTTCTCCCGGCGCTTGTCTGGGGCGTCATCATCGCGGTCGCGACCGACCCGCTGTACCGGCGGGCACAGGCGCGCTGGCCTAATGCCCGGCACGCGTTGCCGGCGGCGTTTGCGCTGGGATTGCTGCTGTTACTGCTGATACCGCTCGGTTTGGCGCTGGTTCAAGCACCGCGCGAGGCGCAATCCCTATCCGCGTGGATCGCCGAAGCGCGCTCGGGCGGTATTCCGCTGCCCGGCTGGACCGCGCAGCTGCCGTTCGGACGTGAGGCGCTGGCGACGTGGTGGTCCAACGCTCTGGCGACTCCGGGAGGCGCGGCCAGCTGGCTGCACCGCTTCGACACGACCGCGCTGGCGCACTCACGGTCGTTCGGCGCGGCGCTGTTGCGGCGGCTGACGACATTGCTGTTTGCGCTGGTGACGTTGTTTTTCTTGCTGCTCGACCGCGACCGGCTGGTGCACGAGGTCGACACAGCCGGCAACCGCTTACTCGGAGCCGCGGGCGAACGGGTCGCGCGGCAACTGCTGCTGTCGGTGCAAGGCACGATCAACGGCCTCGTCCTCGTCGGGCTGGCCGAAGGAGCGGTGCTTGGCGTCGCCTATTTCTTCCTCGGTATCCCGCATCCGCTGTTGCTGGGCGCGGCGACAGGAGTCGCGGCGATGATCCCGCTCGGAGCGGTGATCGTCTTCGTACTCGCGGCGTTGCTGCTGCTTGTGCAGGGTGCCCCTGGTGCGGCGATCGCGCTGGTGGCGATCGGTTTCGTCGTCATCGCCATCGCCGACCATGTCGTGCGTCCGGTGTTGATCGGCGGCGCGACCAAGCTGCCGTTCCTGTGGGTGCTAATCGGCATTCTGGGCGGCGTCGAGGCGTTCGGCCTGCTCGGGCTGTTCGTCGGACCGGCGACGATGGCGGTCCTGATCATGCTGTGGCGTGATTACGTTGCGGACGCGGTAGCGCCGTCTGGAGACGCTATGAGTCCGCCACGGAGTGTGGTGGAATAGTCACGCTCGTCGATGTCCTGCACCCGTCCCGATGACCTGTCATTGAAGCGTCATGCAGCGTGGCTAACAAACCACCGTCAAGGGTGCGTCGCATGATGCGGTGCCATTAGGGGACCAGAGCATGACAATTCGGATGGCGCTATACGCGACCGTTTGCACGACGGCATTGCTGGCTACTGGCGCCAGTGCGACGACTCACAAAAAGCATGCGGCGGCGAGGCGCCCGGCAGCGGCTTCACCGAATCGCGAGTTGCTGGACGAAGTCCGCGCGCTGAAGGCGCAGGTCGAGGTGCTGCAGAGCCGCATCGACGGCA
>JAYTHJ010000141.1:0-5343 GCA_043732725.1 Sphingomonadaceae bacterium
ATATTGGCACCCAGATCCAAGCATAAACCGTGCCAATCGTTTATTTTTATAAACGATTGATTCAAAACAAGGCAACTTATTGTTAGCCTGTCTGAACGGCGCGGAAAGTGTAAATGATTCCGACAGTAGTGCCGGCTGACCGGTATAAACCCTCAGGAGTTCGATGGTCGCTCATCTGGTACTTGACAGGATTGCCATCGCTTACTGCCTGCTTGCCGGCCGCCTTCCGGCAGTCGTCTTGCTGCCCGGCTATATGTCCGACATGGGCGGCAACAAGGCGCTCGCTGTTGAGGCTTGGGCAGCCGGGAACGGCCAGGCGTGTTTACGACTCGATTATTCGGGCTGCGGGGCGAGCGGCGGCGATTTCGCCGACGGCAGCATCTCGCGCTGGACCGCCGATGTCGCGGCAGTCCTCGATCATTGCGGCATCGTTCGCCCGGTGCTGGTCGGCAGCTCGATGGGCGGTTGGATCGCGCTGCGGCTGGCACTGGCGCGACCGGTTAGCGCCGTGGTCGGTATCGCTGCCGCGCCCGACTTCCCCGACTGGGGACTGCCGTTGAGCGCGGTAGATCACGTCGGACTGGCGCAGCACGGCTATATCGAACGCTCGAGCGCCTATGGCAGCGCGCCGTACCGCTACACGCGCACGTTCTTCGACGATGCCTCCGCCAGCCGCGTACTGACCGGCAGCATCGCGGTCGACGCGCCGGTCCGCCTGCTGCACGGGCAGGCCGATCCCGATGTGCCTTGGCAGCTCAGCCTCGACGTTGCGGCGCGGCTCCGTTCAGCCGACGTGCAGGTGCTGCTGGTCAAGGACGGTGATCACCGGCTGTCGCGACCGCAGGATCTGGCGCTGCTGACCGCGACGCTCAAAGGCTTGCTGGAGACGTTGTGACGACGACGTTGGTGAAATCGCTCAAGCCCGCAATGCTCGCGGCGCTGCTGCTGGTCTCGGCCGCCGCCGTCACCGCGGCACCAGTCCGCGATACCGATCAGGCCGAGCGCTACCAAGCGTGCCTCGCGCTGGTGGAGACCGCGCCAGCTCAAGCCATCGAGCGCGCCACGCAATGGCGGGGCGAAGCCGGCGGCGGCGTCCCGGCCCGGCACTGTCTGGCGCTCGCTTACGCCAGGCAGGGTAACTACGCGCAGGCGGCGACCGCACTTGCCGCGACGGCCAACGCCGCCGAGGCCGAGGGCGACCCGCAGGTCGCCGAGCTATGGGGTCAGGCGGGGAATGCCGCCTTGCTCGCTGAACAGCCGCAGGCCGCGCTTGGTTATCTTGAAGCGGGCATCGCCGTTTCGGGCATGACGCCGGTGCGCACCGCGGCGCTGCTCGTCGACCGGGCGCGTGCTGCGGTCGAGCTCCACCGCGATACGGACGCGCGCGCCGACCTGCAGCGCGCCACCGGACTCGATCCGTCGGCGGCGGAGGCGTGGCTGCTGCGCGCGACGCTGGCGCGTCGGGATCACGAGCTGGCAAGAGCCGAGCGCTTCATCCTGCAAGCAGGCACGATTGCGCCGGGCGATGCCGACATCGGCGTCGAAGCCGGCAACATCGCTGCCGCACAAGGCAAGCTCGAATTGGCCCGTGCCGCATGGACCGCGGTCGCCAAGGGCGCACCGGGGTCGGCGGCAGCCGATGCCGCGACGCGGTCGCTGGCGGCCAATCCGGGACAGCCGCAGGTCCACCGCGAACCCGCCGCACTGGACCCCGCCGCATCGACTCCCTAAGTCCGCCTCATGCTGACCGTAGATGCTGCCCTGACCCGTCTCACTCACGCGCTTGCCGCGGCCAAGGCGGCGGGGGCAGATGCGGCCGATGCGGTCTATGTCGGCGATGCCTCGACACAGGTCAGCGTGCGGCTTGGGGCGCTCGAGGACATCGGCCGCTCGGAGGGCGAGGACATCGGACTCCGGGTGTTCGTCGGCGCGCGCTCGGCGAGCGTCTCGACCTCGGATCTGTCGATGGCTGCGCTCGCCGCGGTCGTCGAGCGCGCAGTCGCGATGGCGCGCGAAGCGCCGGAAGATGCCTATGCCGGGCTCGCTCCGGCAGACCGCTTGCTGCGCGATGCGCCATTAAGCCTCGATCTCGACGATGGCGGCGATCCCAGCGCTGAAATCCTGAAGGCGCTTGCACTGATCGCCGAAGACACCGCGCGCGGCGTCGCGGGCGTCACGAACTCCGAAGGCGGCGGCGCGAGCGGCGGCCGCGCGGTGATGGCGCTGGCGACCTCGGGCGGCTTTGCCGGCGGCTACCGTGGCACCAGCTACGGCGTCTCGGCGAGCGTGCTGGCGGGCAGCGGCGGCGACATGCAGCGCGACTATGCCTATCATAGCGTCCGGCACTTCGCCGATCTTGAAGCCGCCGACACCATTGGGATCCGCGCGGGTACTCGCGCCGTTGCCCGGCTCAACCCGATCAAGCTGCCGAGCGGCCCGCTGCCGGTGGTGTT
Source organism: Sphingomonadaceae bacterium (assembly GCA_043732725.1). GTDB lineage: Bacteria > Pseudomonadota > Alphaproteobacteria > Sphingomonadales > Sphingomonadaceae > Polymorphobacter_B. Next base: position 2,454 of record JAYTHJ010000141.1, read on the forward strand.
CGACACGCGCGTTTCCGCGAGCCTGATCGGGCATCTGATCGGCGGCATCACCGGCTCGTCGATCGCGCGCGGCACCAGCTTCCTGATCGACGCGCTGCACAGCGCGGTGTTCGGCTCGGGGATCGACATTCTTGACGAGCCGCACCGTATCCGGGGTTTGCGCTCGCGGCCATTCGACGGCGAGGGGCTGCCGACCGCGCCGCGCAAGCTCATCGACGCCGGCGTGCTGACCGACTGGTTGATGGACTCGGCGAGCGCGCGGCAGCTTGGGCTGGAGCCGACCGGCCACGCCAGCCGCGGCCTCGCCGGACCGCCGGGGGCGGGGCCGACCAACGTCCATATGGCGGCGGGCAGCATCAGCCGCGCCGACCTGCTCAAGGGCATCAAGCGCGGTTTTCTTGTCACCGAGCTGATCGGCATGGGGGTCAACGGACTAACCGGCGACTATAGCCGGGGAGCCAGCGGCTTCCTGATCGAGGATGGCGAGCTCGGCGCAGCCGTGGCCGAGGTGACCATCGCGGGCAATTTGCGCGATATGTTCAAGGCATTGACCCCCGCCGACGACCTGACCTTCCGCCAGGCGACCAACGCGCCGACGCTGCGGATCGACGGCATGACGCTCGCGGGTGCCTGAAGCAGGGGTGCCGGACGCGGAAGTCACGAACGCCGCTTCTCTGAAAGACGATCTCGCGCTGCTCGTGAACGCGACTCGCGCTGCAGGCGAGTTCGCGATGGAATACTTCGGTCGCGGCGGCGGCGATCGCTGGGAGAAGGAGACAGGTCATCCGGTCTGCGCTGCCGACATCGCCGTGGACGATTATCTAAAGGCGGCGCTGCTTGGCCCGCGGCCCGATTACGGCTGGCTGTCGGAGGAGACCGCCGACGCGCCCGATCGTCTCGACCGCGCGCGCGTCTGGGTCGTCGATCCGATCGACGGCACGCGTGATTTCCTGCGCGGGCGGACGGGCTGGGCGGTGTCGGTGGCACTGATCGAAGCGGGCGTGGTCGTCGCCGGTGCGCTCGCCGCTCCGGCGCGCGACCAGCTGTTCGTCGGGCAAGTGGGGCAGGGCAGCAGCTGCAACGGCGTCCGGCTCTCGGTCAGCGGACGCCAGCAGCTCGGCGGCCTGAGAATGCCCGCCGATGCAGCAGGGCTGGCGGCAAGCTTCTGGCCCGAGCGCTGGCACGCCATCGCGGTCGAAAAGCCGAACAGTCTCGCGCTGCGCATCGCCAAAGTTGCCGCAGACGAGGCCGACGCATTCATCGAGGGCCGGACGATTTCGGAATGGGACGTCGCGGCGGCGGCACTAATTTTGCACGAGGCGGGCGGCACCGTCACCGATCGTAACGGCGCGACGCTACGTTTTAATCGCGCCGTGCCAACGGTGCACGGGCTGGTCGCGGCGACCCCGGCGCTGCATGAGGCGGTACGCGGACGGCTCAATGCGGGCATCGCCGCGCTCGAACGGCGGCGACGAGGTTAGCGCTGCGCCGCTCGGATTCGCTCAGTCGTCTTCGTCGTCCAGACCGACGAGGTCGAGCGCGCGTGCCTTGATCTGCCGGGTCATGCACCAGTGCACCAGCGCCTCCTCGCGGCCGTGCGTCACCCACACCTCAGATGGCGCCAGCTCGACGCAGGTGTCAGTCAGCTCCTGCCAGTCGGCGTGATCGGAGATAATAAGCGGTAGCTCTACGCCTTTTTGCACGGCGCGCTGGCGGACCCGCATCCAGCCCGAAGCCATCGCCGTGATCGGTTCGGGCAACCGTCGCGACCAGCGGTCGTTCAATGCCGACGGCGGCGCGATGACGATGCTACCCCTCAGTTCGGCCGGCTTCAGTCCTGCGGCCGGGCGCAGCTCCCCAAGGTCGATGCCCCAAGCGGTGTAAAGGTCGCAAAGTTTCTGCATCGCCCCGTGGATGTAGATCGGGGCCGTATGATCCAGCGCGCGCAGTTCGGCGATGATGCGCTGCGCCTTGCCGAGCGCGTACGCCCCGATCAGGACGCAGCGCTCGGGGTCGGCATGCAGCGCCGCCAGCGCCTTCGCCAGCTCGTCGGCGACCGGCGGATGCGTGAACACCGGGAGGCCAAATGTCGCCTCGGTGACGAAGATATCGCACGGCACCGGCTCGAACGGCGCGCAGGTCGGGTCGGCGCGGCGTTTATAGTCGCCCGACACGATGATGCGCTCGCCGTTGTACTCGAGCACGATCTGCGCCGAGCCGAGGACATGCCCGGCAGGCACGAAGCAGACGTTGACGTCGCCGACGCGCAAGCCTTCGCCGTAAGCTGTGGCCTGCGCGCCCGCCTGCTCGCCGTAGCGCACGTCCATGATCGCGAGTGTCGCCGCCGTCGCCAGCACCTTGCCGTGCCCGGCGCGGGCGTGGTCGGCGTGGCCGTGGGTGATCAACGCCGCCGGCTTGGGCCGTGACGGGTCGATCCAGAAATCGCCCGGCGCGACGTAAATACCTTCAGGGTGTGGCTGCAGCCACGAACCGGATACCATCCGCTGCAATATGGCGTGGCAATCAATTTAACGCCAGCGGCGGCATGACGTCACTGTGTTCAGCGGGTCGAAACACACTCGTGTTAAGACGTCGCAATGAACGCACCCTTCTTCCCACCGCGTAAGCCCGACCCGCCGCGCGCCGATGCGGACGGCGAGGCAGCCCGGCTGAAGGCGCTATTTGCCCTGCAACTGCTCGATACCGCCCCCGAAGCCAGCTTCGACGCGATCACTCGCAGCGCGCGGCGGCTGGTTCGCACGCCGATCGCGCTGATTTCGCTGGTCGACGATCACCGGCAATGGTTCAAGGCCCAGTCCGGACTGGCGCTGAGCGAGACCACGCGCGAGGACGCGTTCAGTGCGCAGGCGCTAACCGCTCCCGGGATGAT
>JAYTHJ010000142.1:0-1515 GCA_043732725.1 Sphingomonadaceae bacterium
AGACTGACAGACGCGGAGCGATACTTAATTGGTCATGCCCACCGCGTGTGGGCCTCTGAAGTGAAAGGAACAGGTCATGCGCACTGGCGTGATCGCGAAGAAAATGGGCATGACCCGTCTGTTCAAGGACGATGGTCGCCACGTGCCGGTAACGGTGCTTGCGCTTGAGAATTGTCAGGTGGTGTCTCAGCGCACTACAGATCGCGACGGTTACGTCGCGGTCCAGCTTGGCAGTGGCGTCAAGAAAGCAAAGAATACCTCGAAGCCCGAGCGTGGTCATTTCGGTAAAGCCGAGGTCGAGCCGAAAGCCCGTGTCGCTGAGTTCCGGGTGTCGGAAGACGCACTGCTCGAAGCGGGAGTGACCTTGTCGGCGGATCACTTCATCGCCGGGCAGCTCGTCGATATCACCGGCGATACCGTCGGTAAGGGTTTTCAGGGCGGCATGAAGCGCTGGAACTTCGGCGGTTTGCGCGCCACCCACGGCGTCTCGGTCTCGCACCGCTCGCTTGGCTCGACTGGCCAACGGCAGGATCCGGGCAAGGTCTTCAAGGGCAAGAAGATGGCGGGCCACATGGGCGATCGTCAGCGCACCCAGCAGAATCTCGAAGTCGTCCAGACCGACGTGGAGCGGGGGTTGATCTTTGTCAAAGGCTCGGTTCCCGGTCACAAGGGCGGCTGGCTGCTAGTCAAGGACGCGGTTAAGCACGCCCGTCCCGACACTGCGCCATATCCGGCATCGTTGAAGGCGGCAGCCAACGACACGGCGCCCCGGCACCGCGACGACGCCGCTGCTGCGTCATCTGTCGTCGAAGCCCCCGCCGAAACGCCGGAAGGTTGAGCCATGAAGCTTGATGTCAAAACCCTCGATGCGGCTTCCAGCGGCGACATCGAACTAAACGATGCAGTATTCGGCAAGGAAGCCCGCGTCGACATTCTCCACCGCGTCGTCACGTGGCAGCTCGAGAAGCGGCGCGGTACGGCACGTGGTGCGGCCGAACGCTCGGATGTGTCGCGCACCGGCAAGAAGCTCGGCAAGCAGAAAGGCGGCGGCGTCGCCCGTCACGGTAACCGCGCCGCGCCACAGTTTACCGGCGGCGGCAAGGCGCACGGGCCGCGCGTCCGTGATTTCGATCCCGGCCTGAACAAGAAGATTCGGCGCCTCGGCCTCGGTATCGCATTGTCGGTCAAGGCGGCCGAGGGCAAGCTGGTGGTCGTCGAGGATTTCGCGTTGACCGAAGCGAAGACGCGCACGCTGCTCGCCCAATTGGCAGCGCTCGGCATTACCAATGGGCTGTTCGTCGATGGCGACGCGGTCGACCATAGCTTTGCGATGGCGTGCGCCAACCTGCACAAGATCGACGTGTTGCCGGCCGTCGGGGCCAACGTCTACGACATTCTCAATCACGACATGCTGGTGCTGACCCGCGCTGCGGTCGCCAAGCTGGAGGCGCGCGTCAATGGCTAAGCCCAAAACTCCCGGCGCGATCGACCTCAAGCACTACGACATCGTCGTAA
>JAYTHJ010000143.1:0-1512 GCA_043732725.1 Sphingomonadaceae bacterium
CGGATCGCCGGTGGCTCGCGCCCGGCGGCGTATGCCGCGCTTACCAATGCGCTCGATGAGGCGAAGGGGCTCGCGGCCAACCCGGCGCGGGCGCGTACCTTCGAGCCGCGCGAGGCGCTGCTCACCCGCGCCGATGCGGAGGCGCTGATCCCCGTCGTCGACGGCCGCGAGCCGCTTGTCGTCCACGTCGAGCGCGCCTCGGACATCGTCGCCGCGCTGCGGCTGCGCGGCCAGTATCCGAAACTGCGTCTGATCCTGCTTGGCGCGGACGAAGGCTGGCTGGTCGCGCCGCAGCTCGCCGCCGCGCATGTGCCGGTGATCGCGCTCAGCCTCGAAGACCGCCCCGAACAATTCGAGTCGCTCGCCGCGACCAAGTCGAACATCGGGCGGATGGTCGCCGCAGGTGTAACCGTCGCAATCGGCAGCCCCGGCGACGGCACCGGCAACCAGACCCGTAACCTGACGCAGTTCGCCGGCAACACCGTCGCGCAGGCGCGCGTGAAGGGCGGCGTCGGGCTGAGCTGGACGCAGGCGCTGTACACGATCACCGGCGCTCCGGCGGCGATATGGGGGATGAGCGACACCGGCACGCTCGCGGCAGGTAAACGCGCCGATGTCGTGGTCTGGGACAACGACCCGCTCGAACTCGGCGCGGCGCCGGTCGTGGTGCTGATCGACGGCGTGTCGCAGCCGCTCACGACGCGCCAGACCGAGCTGCGCGATCGGTACCTGCAGCTGCCGCACGACGCGCTGCCGCTGCAATATCCGAAGTGATGGCGTGCTGCTGACCGGGCGCGCCTGACATGACGCTGCTAACGCTCGCGCTGGTGCTGTTCGTCGGCAGCCATTTCGTGCTCTCGCACCCGCTCCGCGCGCCGCTGGTGCGCATCGTCGGAGAGGGTGGCTTTGTGATCGTCTATTCGCTGGTCGCCTTCGGCACGCTCGGCTGGGCGGTCGCCGAGTGGCGGCGCGCGCCGGTGCAACTGCTGTGGGTCGCGCCGGACTGGCTGTGGTGGCTCGCCGCGCTGCTTATGCTGATCGCCAGCGTGCTGTTCATCGGCTCGATGACGGCGTCCAACCCGGCGCTGATGGGCGGACGCCGCGACGGCGTGGCCGGGCCGGGCGGCGTCCAGCGGATCACGCGGCACCCGATGATGTGGGCCTTCGCGATCTGGGCGGCGGTCCATGCGACGCTGTCGGGCGATCTGCGCACGGTCATCCTCGCGGCCGCGATGGCGCTTCTGGCGCTGGCGGGAGCGGCGCTGCAGGAGGGTAAAAAGCGCGCGCAGCTCGGCGAAGCGTGGCTCGCGCACGAGCGCGCGAGTAGCTTCGTGCCGTTTGGCTTGCAGTTGGCCGGACGCGCACCGTGGAAGACGGCGCTGCCCGGCTGGTCGGCGCTGATCGGTGGCGTGCTGCTGTACGCCGTGTCGACCTGGGCGCACCCGGCGCTGATGGGCGCGCCGCAACTTGGCTTTTGGCGGATGGTGTCGTCGCTAGACTAACCTTGACATA
>JAYTHJ010000144.1:0-1505 GCA_043732725.1 Sphingomonadaceae bacterium
GAGACGCTGCGTTTCGCGCGCCGCGCCGCGCAGCGCTTGCTCGGCCTGAATGACCCCGGTGCGATCGACTTAGCCGGGGGCGGCTAACTACCGCGGCGAGCGCTTGGCCAGGATACGCTGCAGCGTCCGCCGATGCATCTTGAGTCGTCGCGCTGTCTCCGAGACGTTGCGTCCGCACAGCTCATAGACACGCTGGATGTGCTCCCAGCGCACCCGGTCGGCCGACATCGGCTCAGCAGGAGCTTCGGGGCGCTCGCCGGGCAGCGCGGTCAGCGCGCGGACGATGTCCTCTGGGTCGGCCGGTTTGGCGAGATAGTCGACCGCACCCGCCTTGACCGCCGCGACTGCGGTGGCGAGGTTGCCGTAGCCGGTGAGCACGACGATCTTGATGTCGGGACGTAGCGCGCGCAGCTCGGTAACGAGGTCGAGTCCGTTGCCGTCTTCAAGCCGCAGGTCGACCACCGCATGGCTCGGCTTGAGGCCACTGGCCAGTCGCCGCGCCTCGGCGACGCTGCCTGCGCCGGTCACCGCAAAACCCTTACGTTCGAGCGTCAGCTGCAGCCGCTGGCGGAACGGCTGGTCGTCGTCGACGAGCAGCAGCGGCTGTGCCACCGCGGCTGCGGCGGGAATGTCGGCGAGCATCGTTGTTGTCATCATGCGATCTCCTGCGCTTCGATATGGCTACGTAACCAACGAATGTCGACTTGGGCTCCACCTTCGCGGCGATTACTGAACCGCAGCCGCCCGCCGGTGCGCTCGAGCAACGTCGTCGCGATGAAAATCCCGAGCCCGGTGCCGCCCGAATGCGACACCGACGGACCCAGGAACGGCTCGCCCAGATGTGGTAACAGATCAGCATCGAAACCGGCCCCATCGTCGGCGACGCTGACGCGCACTTCACTTGCATCGGCGTCGGCGCGCACCGTCACCACCGAGCCGGCGTGGCGGACGGCATTGGCGACGAGATTGTTCAGGCCGTGCAGCAACTCGGGCGTCCGGCGTAGCAGCGGCAGGTCGTGGCCGGGTGCGTCGACCGCGATCGGTACCCGCGCCGGCTGGAAACCGTGCGCGACCTCGTGCAGCACCGCATCGAGCGCCAGTTTCGGGAACGGGTCCTCGGCCTCGGCGCGCTTGGCAATACCGACAAGGATGGCGCGGCTGCGCGCCGCCTCACGTTCGAGCAAGCGGACGTCCTCGCCGAAATCGGGGTCGTTGCCGAGGCTGTCGGCGAGTTCGCGCGCGATCAGCGTTATCGTGCCGAGCGGCCCGCCGAGCTCGTGCGCGGCGGCGGCCGCCAGCGAGCCCAGCGCCGACATCCGCGATTCTCTTTCCAGCGCTGCCTGCGTCGCGACCAACGCCTGATTGCGGCGGCGGCCCTCGGCCGATACCAGCCACGCGTAGCCGCCGAGAAACGCTCCCGCCAGCGCGACTGCGACCGCAACGCCGATCCGGTAGACATCGGGCAGCACAATCGACGGCCCGCCCCACGGCAGCGGTAACGACCA
>JAYTHJ010000145.1:0-5190 GCA_043732725.1 Sphingomonadaceae bacterium
GAGCACCCGCGCCTGCAGACTGGCGCGCAGATTATCGCCGAACAGCGCGATCGCAGCGCCGAAGACGCTCAGGATCAGCACCCACAGCAGCATCGAGCCTTCGTGATTGCCCCAGACCCCGGCGAAGCGGTAAATCAGCGGCTGCGTCGTATGTGCGTTGGCGGCGACCGCAGCGACACTGAAATCGACGCGGACGAACGCCCACGCGAGCGCCGTGAACGCGGTAATGCAGAACAGTGCCTGCAGCGTCGCCGCGCTTCGCCCGAATGCCATCAGCGCCGCGTCGCCGCGACTGGCCCCGATCATCGGCACGACGCTCTGCAACAGCGCCAGCACCAGCGCGAGTATCAGCGCGAAATGACCTATTTCGGCCGCCATTTTGTCCCTTTCGGATAGCTCCTTATCTAGCCACGCGGGCGGCAAAAGCTAGAGCGGGCGCGGCGTCGCAGCCGGTCCGTGCGGGCCGGACAAGTCACTCCGCCTGCTGGCCGACGTGATGCCGGATAACTTCGTCGATAATGAAGCGCAGGAACTTCTCGCTGAACTCGGGGTCGAGCCGGGCCTCGGCGGCGAGCCCGCGCAGCCGTGCGACTTGCGCCGCCTCGCGCCTTGGATCGGCGGCGGGTAGCCCGGCGGCAGCCTTGTAAGCTCCGACCTTTTGCGTCGTCTTAAAGCGCTCGGCGAGCAGGAAGACCAGCGCCGCATCGATATTGTCGATACTGGCGCGGAAGTCGGCAAGCATCTGATCGGGCATGGGCTGCTTTCCTTATGCCATTAGTAGAGTGGCTTGCATTGTGATTGAGCGGGTTTGGTCAATTTCAACTCAAATAAAGTACAAGAAAGCACCTCAGCCGACCCTATCCCGCACTGGCGCGAGCGAGTTCGCACCTACCGGTGGATACAGTCTCAAGCGCCGGACCATGCGGGCGTCACCGTCGATGACCTCGAAGCGCCAGCCCGACGGGTGCGCGACGATGTCGCCGGGGGCCGGAACCTTGCCCGCCAGCATGAACACCATACCGCCGAGCGTGTCGACCTCCTCGCCGATCTCGTCGTCAGCGAAGCTTTCGTGGAGCGCCGCTTCGAGGTCCTCGAGCGGCAGCCGGGCGTCGGCTTCGAAGCGGTTGTCGCCAATCGGCTGTAGCAGCGCCGGTTCGGCTTCGTCGTGCTCATCCTCGATGTCGCCGACGATCTCCTCGACGAGATCCTCGATCGTCACCAGCCCGTCGGTGCCGCCGAACTCGTCGACGACGACGCCCATATGCGTCCGCGCCGCGCGCATCCGCGCCAGCAGGTCGAGGACGCGCATCGACGACGGCACATACAGCACCGGACGCAGTAATTTCCGCACGTCGAGAGTGGCGAACGGCTGCGAGGATACCGCGTCGTCGAAGGTCGTGGCGATCACCGCATAGACGTCCTTGACGTGGATCATGCCGATGACACTGTCGAGGCTGTCCTCGAACACCGGCACGCGGCTGTGGCCGGCTGCGCGCAGCAACTCGACCAGCGCGGCGAAGCTGCCGGCGATATCGAACGCGACGATGTCGGCGCGCGGCACCGCCACGTCGTCGACGCGGTGCTCGCCGAAATGCAGCAGGTTCTTCAGCATCGTGCGCTCGACCGGCGACAGGTCGTCGTCGTCGCCCGGCTCGGCGACATGCTCGTCGATCGCTTCTTCGAGGCTTTCGCGCAGCGTCGGCTCGGCTTGCGCGCCCGCGACCAACTCGCGCAGGCTGCGCCAGACCCGCGAGCCGACGCCGATGCTAGGGGCAGGGTCGCTCATTGCTGCTCTGCCACAGGCGGCTGGTCTGCCGCATACGGATTGGCAAGCCCGAGCGCAGCGCAGGCAGCGGTCTCGAGCGTCTCCATATGCTCGGCCTGCGTGTCGTCCTCATGCTCGTAGCCGAGTAAATGGAGCATACCGTGAATGATGAGGTGCGTCGCGTGGACGTCGGTGACGATGCGCTTGTCATCGGCCTCGCGCGCGACGACGCCCGCCGCCAGCACGATGTCGCCGAGCAGGATTTCGCCGTCGTCGGTGTTCGCCAGTCCGTCAAGCAGGTCGGCCTGGACCATCGGGAACGACAGCACGTTGGTGGCATTGTTCTTGTGGCGGTATTGCAGGTTGAGCGCCGCGCCCTCGACGTTGTCGGTCAGCCGCACCGCGATCTCGATCGCCGCTGCGCTGTCGGCGAGCCCGGCATGCGGAGTCTGCGCCAGCGCGGCGGCGCAGGCCCGGGTGGCTAGCGCCGCCCAGTCGGTCGCGGCCTCCCACGCGCCAGCGGCGACGTTAGTCTCGACTATCAGCATTCAGCCATCCTGCGGCGGGCCTTCATAGGCGTCGACGATCCGCCCGACGATCGGGTGGCGGACGACATCGCGCGAGGCGAAGCGGATCGTCGCGATGCCGTCGATGCCGTCGAGCTTGCGGACGGCATCGGCGAGCCCCGATTGCGCCGGGTTGGGCAGGTCGACCTGATTCGGGTCGCCGCAGACGACCATCCGCGAGCCCTCGCCGAAGCGGGTCAGGAACATCTTCATCTGCAACGGCGTGGTATTCTGCGCCTCGTCGAGGATGATGAACGCGCTCGCCAGCGTCCGCCCGCGCATGAACGCCAGCGGCGCGATCTCGATCTCGCCGCTGCTCAGCCGCCGCTCGACCTGCTCGGCCGGCAGCATGTCGTAGAGTGCGTCGTAGAGCGGCCGCAGGTAAGGATCGACCTTGTCCTTCATATCGCCGGGCAGGAAGCCGAGCTTCTCGCCCGCCTCCACCGCAGGCCGCGACAGCACCAGCCGGTCGACCGAACCGGCGACCAGCTGCGCCACCGCCTGCGCCACCGCGAGATAGGTTTTGCCGGTTCCCGCCGGCCCGAGCGCGAAGATGATGTCGTCGCGCCCGAGCGCCTCCATATAGCGCAGCTGCATCGCCGAGCGCGGCGCGATCGTCTTACGCCGGGTGCGTATCACCATCGTCTGGTCGAGGCTGCTGCCCGCCGGGCTCAGCCCGACCAGCGACGGCGTCAGATTGAGCGAGACCGCGCCGGTGATGTCGCCGCGGTTCAGCTGGCCGCCGTTGGCCAGCCGGTCGTAGAGCCCGGTCAGCACGTCGCGGGCGCGGGCGGCGGCCTCCGCCTCGCCCTCGATCATCACAGTATGGCCGCGTGCGCTCAGATAGACGCCGAGTTCGTGCTCGATGACGATCAGGTTCTCGTCGTGCTGGCCGAACAATGCCTGCATCAGCGCCGGGCGGTCGAATTCGAGCGGGATACGGACCCGGTCGACGCCGTTAACGCTCTTGCTCGACGGCGGTGAAGATTTAGCCTGCGGCGCGGGCCGAGGCGAGGAACCGCGCGGCGGGGTTTTCTTGACCATTCAGGCGGCCAGCGCGGGCGCGAGCAGGACGCCGCCGACGCTATTGGCCTGCGCATCGTTCAGCTCGACGCTGGCGATATCGCCGATGTTCAGCCCAGGCGAGGTGACGAACACCGATTGCAGCCACGGCGATTTGCCGATCAGTTGGCCCGGCTTGCGCCCGGCGCGCTCGAACAGCACCTCGCAGTGCCGTCCGACGCTGGCCCGGTTGAATGCTAGCACGCCGCGTCCGATCGTGGCCTGCAATTCGGCGAGCCGTTCGTCCTTGACGCTTTCGGGCACCTGGTTCTCCATGATGGCGGCGGCGGTACCGGCGCGAGGGCTGTATTTGAAGCTGTACGCCTGAGCGTAGCCGACGCGTTCGACAAGCGCGAGCGTCGCGGCGAAATCGGCGTCGGTCTCGCCGGGAAAGCCGACGATGAAGTCGCTTGACAGCCCGATGTCGGGGCGGCTCGCGCGCAGCCGGTCGAGCGTGTGCAGGTAGCTGTCAACGGTGTGCGCCCGGTTCATCCGCTTCAATAACGGGTCTGATCCGGCCTGCACCGGTAAATGCATGAACGGCATCAGTTGCGGGATTTCGGCATGCGCCGCGATCAGCGCGTCGTCGACGTCGCGCGGGTGCGAGGTCGTGTAACGCAGACGTCGCAGTCCGGGCAGCGCCGCGATATGCCCGAGCAGCGTCGCGAAGTTCGTTCGTCCGTCGCCGCCGCCCCACGCATTGACGTTCTGTCCGAGCAAGGTCAGTTCGCGCGCGCCGCCGCCGATCAGTTCGTGCGCTTCGTCGAGCAACGCTGCCAGCGGGCGCGAGACTTCGGCCCCGCGCGTGTAAGGCACGACACAGAAGGTGCAGAACTTGTCGCAGCCCTCCTGCACTGTCAGGAAAGCGCTGGCCGGGACGCTTGCCCGGCGGCGCGGCAGCACGTCGAACTTCGAGGCGAGCGGCATGTCGGTGTCGATCGCGCGGTTACCATCTGTCGCCCCGCGAAGCATCGCGGGCAGCCGGTGATAGGCATTCGGGCCAACAACGACATCGACATTGGGAGCCCGGCGGACGATTTCGGCCCCTTCGGCCTGTGCGACGCAACCCGCGACGACGACAATCGGTTTGATTCCTGAAGCCCGCCGACTCGCTTTCAATCGCCCAATGTCCGAATAGACCTTCTCAGCCGCTTTCTCGCGGATATGGCAGGTGTTGAGCACGACGATGTCGGCGCTCGCCGAGTCATCCGCCGCGGTCAGCCCGTCGGCTTCGAGCAACTCACCGATGCGCTCCGAATCGTAGACGTTCATTTGACAGCCAAAGGTCTTAACGAAGTAGCTTTGCGTCACCGGTGCCGAATCTCGCTGCTCATTGCCAAAGACATAATCGATGCACGCCGGTTAGTCATCCGGCGTGTCGGTATGACCAGCGCCGGCCTGACCGCGCATCATCGCGTGATAACTTTCAGCGATAATGTCGTGGCAATGCTGCGCCATCGCCTTGCGGCCGCCAAAGTCACCGGCACGGATGGCGGGGTGGAAGCGCAGCTCGGCGCGGACCTTGCCGAGCGACATGAAGGCGATCGCGTGCGGCCACAACTGGGTATCACCGATCCACGCGATATCGGGCAGCCGCTCGCGGGTGATCGGCAAGCCGTTCAACCGGGTGTAGGCGATGGTTACCGGCTGAATCAGGAAGTCTTCGGTGCCCGTCCCTTCGAGCGCCGCGAACAGCGACGACTTGAACGGCAGCACGCCGATGCCGTCGCTGTTGGTGCCCTCGGGAAACAGGATGACATTGTCGCCCGCGGCGAGCCGCTCGACAATAGCGGCGCG
>JAYTHJ010000146.1:0-5186 GCA_043732725.1 Sphingomonadaceae bacterium
AGGGAGCAGAACAGCGCCGTGGGACCTGGCCGCGCCTAACCGCCCTCCTTCGCCCCGCTTTCCGTAAAGTCGAAGCGGATGCGGACCCACGCGCCGACGAGCGTATGCCCGCCGACGCGCGGGGGGCGGACGCGGAATTGCCAGGCAGCCTGCCGCAAGGCGCGCGCTAAGCCGCCGCCGGGGGTCGACTCGTCGAGTTCGCGGCAGTCCTCGACGCGGAATTTCTCAACGGTACGGCAGGCGATCATTCCCCAGCTTCCCGGCGGCGCGCCGTTCGGCAGATAACCGGCGAGCTCGGCGTGCGTCGGCTCGCGCTGCCATTCGGCGTTGTACAGTGGCTCGCCGCCGCCACCGCCGCCGCCCTGGCTCGGGCCGTAAACCGAACTGCTGTCCTTGCCGGCACCGCTGTCGGCGATGGCGTCGGGAGCGGGCTTGTCCTTGCTGTGATTGGGCAGTTTGGCGATGTCGACCGCTTCGAACAGCTCGGTGCCGAACAGTTTCGGCGCGGGCTTGACGGTCGGCTTGACGGCCGCGGGCGGGCGCGCAGCCGGCGTGCGCGACGCCGCCGCGACCTTGCGCCGTGCCTTGGGGGTCGGCTTCGGCGTCGGCTCGGGCGTCGGCGTCGGCGCGGGGATCGGGATGAGGTTGAACACCTTAGGCTCGGACAGCTTGGGGACCGACAGCTTGTTCGTCAGCACCAGCCACGCGACGAGCACGTGCACTGCCACGATCAGCACGAATACTGCGGCGCGGCGTCGTTCGGACGGAGTGGGGTAGAACGCCGATGGCATCGCGCGACCGCCTAGCCCGCGCGACGCGGCTCGGCAACCTGATCGATAGCTTGATGCGTCGGACCGATCGCCGCGCGGCGCATCTGGCGGTGCCGCAATAGCCGATAAAAACCGTATTTTTTCTAGTTATAACTCCGCTGACGAATGACGTGCTAAGACCGCCCGGCAACCGCAATCAGCGGATCGCTCCTGCCGCCGTCGGCGAGCACCGCGATTTCGACCGCACCGAACCCGGCCCGTTCGAGGTAGAGCCGGACCAGCGCCGCATGGCCATTGCTGTCGAGCGCGCGCCAGATCGCTACCGCCTTGGTCGGGAAGCAGCGGTTCGAGAAGCTGATCACGAACGGTGTCCCCGGCCGCAGCACCCGGCGGACCTCGCGCAGTACTTCGACCGGCTGCTGAAGATACTGGATGCCGACGCAACACATCGCGCCGTCGCAGCTGGCATCCGTCAGCGGTAGCACCGGGCGCTGATTGAGGTTCTGGACGAACCAGCGCGTCAGCCGCGGATTCGCCGTCAGCTCCTCGGCATTCATGCCGTGGCCGATCACCGCCGCCGCCGGCAGGTCATCGGGCAAATGGCTGACCCAGCTCGACATCAGGTCAAGCAGGACGCCGTTCGCGGGCAGCACGGTCTGGTAATACGCCGTCAACGCCGCGACCGCGCCGGGGTCGATATGCGTCACCAGCCGCGGCGGCGCATAAAAAGCAAGATCGTCGCTGCTATCCTGTTTGGCAAAGGCCTCGGCGGACAGTTCGGGCAAAGGCGTTGGCATATGGGCTTGATCGGCGCGCCGGCGAGCGCTTGCTAGCGGCGGCAGCGACGCACCGACCGGCGCCGAGAGCGCATTGTGAAGGCACCGCGGCATGCTGCCGCGCTTCGACGAACTGCTTCGGCATATCCGGTCAATCGGTGCGCGTTGCAAGCGCCGTCGAATTGGGTCTGTCGAAACAGTCTCCAATCCGGGACAGGCAGACACCGCCCCGCTCACGTCACCATGCGCAGCAGCGTCGCGATGTGGTCGGCCTCGCTCGCCGGTTTGTCGAGCCGGATGCGCGAGATGCGCGGGAAGCGCATCGCCAGACCGGACTTATGCCGCGCCGACTTGTGCAGGGAGTCGAACGCGACTTCGAAGACCAGCGTCTTCTCGACTTCGCGGACCGGGCCGAAGCGCTGGACGGTGTGGTTGCGGACGAACTTGTCGAGCATCGCCAGTTCGGCGTCGGTGAAGCCGCTATACGCCTTGCCGACCGGCAGCAGCTCGCCGCCGCCGGCAGGGTCGGCGGTCCAGCAGCCGAAGGTGTAGTCGCTGTAGAAGCTCGACCGCTTGCCGTGGCCGCGCTGCGCATACATCATGACGCAGTCGGCGACGAGCGGCTCGCGCTTCCATTTGTACCAAAGGCCGGTGCGACGCCCGGCGACGTAGGGGCTGTCGCGGCGCTTGAGCATGACGCCCTCGATCGCCGCGTCGCGCGCGCCCAGCCGGACTTCGCCGAGCGCAGCGAAGTCGGTGGCATGGATGACGGCGGAGATGTCGAAGCGGCCGGGATCGAGCTGCGGCACCGCCGCCTCGAGCCGGGCGCGGCGCACAGTCCACGCCAGCGCGCGCAGATCGTCGTCGCCGTCGAACAGGATGTCGTAGATGCGCACGAAGGCGGGGTATTCGAGCAAGGCCTTTGCGGTGACCGATTTCCGCCCGAGCCGCTGCTGCAGCGCGTTGAAACTCGCCGCCTCACCGCCCTGGACGGTGCCGCGCACCAGTAGCTCGCCGTCGAGGACGCCGGGCCACGCGAACGCCTCGGCGATCTCGGGGAAACTGCCGGTGATGTCGTCGCCGGCGCGGCTGAACAGCTTGGTCTGCCCGGCGACATGGACGAGCTGGATACGAATGCCGTCCCATTTCCACTCAGCCGCATAGTCGGCGAGATCGACCTGCGTATCCTCGAGCGGGTGCGCCAGCATGAACGGGCGGAACACCGGCACGCTGGCATGCGTCGGCTGCGCCGCACCCTCGCCCCACGCGAACAGCGTCGTATAAGGCGCGTCGATGCCGTGCCACAGCTCCTCGACCGTTTCGACGTCAACGGCGAAAGCCTGCGCGAAGGCGGTCTTCGCCAACCGCCCCGACACCCCGGCGCGCAACGCCCCGGTCGCCAGTTTGAGCAGCGCGTAGCGCCCGCTGCTGTCGAGCCGGTCGAGCAATTCGCGCATCACCCGCGGCGCGTCGGGGCGGGCCAGCGTCTGCAGCCGCTCGACGACCTCGCCAAGGCTGGGCGGCGGTAGCGGGCTTGGCTTCGCCGGCTCGGGCCACAGCAGCGCGCAGGTTTCGGCGAGGTCGCCGACATAATCATAACTCATCGCCAGCAGCACCGGGTCGACGCGCTCCTCGAGCAGCGTCCGGATCAGCTTGGGCTGCACCGCCTTCAGGCTGAGGTCGCCGGTCAGTGCCGCAAGCGCCCAGCCGCGATCGGGATCGGGCGCGGCACGGAGGTAATCGCCGATGGCGCGCAGCTTGGCATTGCGCGACCGGGTATAGACGAGCGCGTCGAGCAGGGCGGCGAAGGCTTGCATGGTGGCTTAACGTAGCGCGGAGGCGGCGCGGCGCAATGCGGTGCGAAGGCGGGGCGCGATCAGAAGCGGGTGCTCACCGTCAGCGCGACCCCGCTACCCGGTGCGGCGTTGCCCGCCAGTCGCCGCCGGTAGTTGAGCGCGACGTCCACCGGCAAGGCCGCACGCGCCCAGTGCAAACGCAGGCTCGGCCCGGCGTCGACGCGGCTGGTCGTCGCCCGCCGATCGTGCTGGACGCCGGCCCGGATACCGACCCCCGGAGCCAGCGTGAGCGCGGAGGTGATCGCGATCGATAGGGCGCCACGGGCCTGTGCCGCCGCGAACAGCGTCGGGTGCACGATGCCGACGATACCAGTCTCGCCGTAGCCATCGACGGCGAGCGGTCCGATCCGGATCCCGCGCCCGCCCGCCAGCCGCAGCGTCCAGTCGTGCCGCCTGCCCGGCCCAAGCGCGATCAGCCGCTCGGCGCCGAGACTGATGGCGGACAGCAGCCGCCAGCGGACGCCGAGCGCTGCCTCGGAGTCATGCTGGTAGAAGCCGGTGCTGCCGGTCACTCGCGCGATCAGGTCGAACGGTCGCCGCGCCAGTGGATCGAGCACGAACGCCAGCGTCGCGCCGCTCTGGCTGCCGCCGAGCAGCGGGGTGGTGCCGGGGTACCCACCGCAACTAGCCGTGGTTCGACCAAGACTGACGCTCGGACGCGAGTAGGCATAAGCGCTGCCCGACCGCGGTTGGTCAAGGCGCGGCGAGCGATAGCCCAAGCAGGCGCACGCGGTTCGCTACCGTCGGCGAGCGCAGCGTCGAAGTCGCGGACCGCGAGGCGGCGGTCACCGGAAGCCAACGCCGCATAGGCTTCGGTTGCGAGATCGAAGGCAGATCGGCGGTGTGCTGAGAGCGCAGCAGGCTACTGGCGGACGCTCTTGTCGGAGCCTTGAGATACAAGCTAGCTGCTGGCCAGCGCTGCTACTGCCGTGACGGTCTGCACTTTTTTTGTTCGCACCGGTGCACAATCCGGGCATCATTCAATCGATGCTGCGCACCCCGATACGACGCGAGCCCCGTGCGAGGCGAAGCTGCGTCTCAGCCGCGAACGCCATGCCGCACGGGCGAGCACCGCGGCTTCCGCTGGGGTGGTTAGCACTACTTCCCCGCTATGGGGCGTGACGCTCGCCAGCTTCGTTGCCATCGCGGCATTCAAGCCAGATTGCCGCAGCCTTGACCGGACTTGCGCCATGTCATCGGCCAGTTGCTGCGCCGACTCCGCCTGCGCCACCGCGAGCTGGACGTCGCGCTGCAGCAACGGCCAGCGCCCGGCGATCCAGCCGGCGAGCAACGCCGCCAGCACGGTCAAGGCTCGCAACGGCCGCCCCGTACGGTGCAGACTGGTAATACCCCGGGGAACTTATGCGCCGTCTTGTCCCACACTGGCTGCGCCCGGCCGGTGACAATGCGATGATAGCGGCGCAGCGCGCGCACCGCGGCGGCCGCATTGATCAGATTGCCGACGATTACCCGCGGCACGGCCCTGACGCCCTCGCGCCAGCCGTGTGCTCCCGCCGGCAAACCGCCGCGAAGACCGAGCCGCCAGCCGAGTGCGAGCGCGTTGATCCAGAGCAATGCCGCGAGGATCGATCCCGCGGGTGCCGGCGGACCGAAGCTTCGCGCGGCTGGCACGGCATGCGCCAAAGCGAGGTCGATCAGCACCAGCGTCGCGGAGACATAGCCCGCCAGCGACAGCAGCGCGGTAAGGATCGCCTTGCGGTGGTGGACCAGCATATAGCGGTCGGCCCAGCCGCCGGGCCAGCCGAGCCGGTCCCAGCCGCTCA
>JAYTHJ010000147.1:0-5134 GCA_043732725.1 Sphingomonadaceae bacterium
GCGGTGCGCGCGCCGTTCGGCAAGCATCCGCGGCTGGCGATCTACGGTTTGCTTGAGGCGCGGCTGCAGCGCGCTGATCTGATGATCCTCGGTGGGCTCAACGAGGGCAGCTGGCCGCCGTTGCCGAGCCCCGATCCGTGGCTGTCGCCGGTGATCCGCAGCCGGTTGCGGCTCCCCGCGCTCGAACGCCGGATCGGGTTGGCGGCGCATGACTTCGTCGCCGCGCTCGGCGCGCCGCAGGTGCTGATGACCCGCGCGCGGCAGGGCGACAGCGCTCCCGGCGTCGCCTCGCGGCTGTGGCTGCGGCTGCAGGCGCTGGCGGGCGAAGCACTGCAACCCGACACCGAGTTACTCGGCTGGGCGCGCGCGCTCGACCGCAGCGAGGTGGTGCAAGCCGCCGCCCGCCCGCGCCCCGCCCCGGCGGCAGCGCTGCGCCCGCGCCAGATCTCGGTGACCGCGGCCGAGCAGCTCAAGGCCGACCCGTTCAGCTTCTACGCGTCGCGGCTGCTACGGCTGCGCGCGCTGAAGCCGCTCGACGAGGATCCTGGCGCGGCCGATCGCGGCATCGCGGTGCACCGCATTCTCGAAGGCTGGGTGCACGGCGGCGATCTCGATCCGGCAACGCTGGCAGCACTGACCGAAGCCGAGCTGGCGCGGTGGCAGGACCATCCGCTGATGCAGGCCTTATGGGCCCCGCGTGTCCGCCGCATGATGACGTGGACAACCGAGACGCTCGCGGCGTGGGAGGCCGACGGCTGGGTTCCGGTCGCGGCCGAGGCGAAGGCGAGCGCGACGCTGGCCAACGGCATTGTGCTGACCGGCATCGCCGACCGTATCGACCGCAACCGCGCCGGGCGGCTGGCGGTAATCGACTATAAGACCGGGCTGCCGCCCAGCCATGCGCAATGGGCGGGTGGCTATGCGCTGCAGCTCGGGCTGCTCGGTGCGCTGGCGGCGGCGGGTGAGTTCGAGGGTGTCGCGCCGGGCCCGGTCGAGGCGCTGCGCTACTGGCAGCTCGGCGGCGGCAAAGACCCCGGCAAGGTCCACGACCGGCTCAAGCATTACAGCGAGCTCACGATCGCCGCCGATCACATCGCGGCGACGCGCGCGTTGTTTGCCACGCTCTGCGACGAGATGCTGCTCGGCGATGCACCGTTCACCGCCAAGCTTCATCCCGAATATTCGGCGAAGTACAGCGACTTCGACCAGCTGGCGCGGGTGCTCGAATGGCGCGGGCGGCCCGATAGTGCGGCGGCGCGTTCGATTGGCGACGCGGCGGCTACGGGAACTCCGTCGTGAAGCCACTGCAGCCGTTGACTGACGATCAGGCGCATGGCGCGGCTCCGCCCGATCATGCGTGGGTGTCGGCATCGGCGGGGACCGGCAAGACCCAGGTGCTGACCGCGCGCGTACTGCGGCTGCTGCTCGGCGGCGCGGTTCCCGAGCGCATCCTGTGCCTGACCTTCACCAAGGCCGCCGCCGCTGAGATGCAGGGGCGCATTTTCGATCGGCTGGCGGCGTGGGCGACCGCCACCGACGCCGCGCTGCGGCACGATCTCGATGCGATCCGCGCCGCGACCGACGCCGAGACGGTTGCGCGCGCGCGCCAGCTATTCGCGCGCGTCCTCGAGGCGCGCGGCGGCCTCAACGTCCAGACATTGCATGGCTATGCGCAGTCGCTGCTCGCGAGCTTTCCGCTCGAGGCCGGGATCGCGCCGGGGTTTGCCGCGCTCGACGACCGCTCGGCGTTGACGCTGCGCGGGCGGGTGTTGGCCGAGTCGATCGAGGCGGCGGCGCTGGCGGGCGACACCGGCTTCGCGCACGACCTTGCCGCGATCAGTATCGCCAGCGGCGAGCTTCGGCTGGCGCAGATCGCCGCGACGCTGGTCCGCTTCTATGAGGCGATCAGCAGCCTCGGCGCGCCGATTGGATATGAGGCGCAGCTGCGGCGCAAGTTCGGGTTGCCGACCGACGGCAGCAGCGCCGACGTGCTCGGCGCGATGATCGCCGAACTTGATCACCTCGGGCTGCGGCGGCTGGCGAAAGTCTATGAAGCCCACGGCGGGTCGCAGTCGCTCGACAAAGCCGAGACATTATTGTGGTGGCTCGACTGTGCGCTGGCGGCGCAGGTCGAGCATTTCGGCAAATTGCACCAGGTTTTCCACCGCGCCGATGGCTTGCCGCGCGCCAGTCTCGTCCCCGGTGGCAAGCGCGCCGATCCGCGTCATGTTGCGCAGGCCGACCACCTCCGCGAGGCGGTCGGCGAGCTCCATAACCGCCGTATGCTGCTCGATGTCGCCGCCACCGCCGCGCGGCACCTGCGCGTCGGCGCGCGGCTGGGGCAGGCTTATGCCGAGCACAAGCGCCGCGCCGGGGTGATCGACTATGACGACATGATCGTTCGCGCCGCGCGGCTGCTAATGCAGCCCGGGATGGGCGACTGGGTGCGCTACAAGCTCGACCGGCGCATCGACCATCTGCTCGTCGACGAGGCGCAGGACACCAACGCCGATCAGTGGGCGATCGTCGGCGCGCTTACCGACGAGTTCTTCGATGGCGAGGGCGCGCGCGACGTCCACCGCACGCTGTTCGTCGTCGGCGACTTCAAGCAGGCGATCTTCAGCTTCCAGGGGTCGGACCCGCACGTCTTCAACGACCGCCGCGAGCTGTTTCAGGGCAGGGCGGCGGACGCGCTGCTCGGCTGGCGCGACGTGCCGCTCAGTGCGTCGTTTCGCTCGGTCCCCGCCGTGCTCGAAGTCGTCGACGCGGTCGTCGAGGAACTTGGCCCCGAAGCGTTCGGGCGGCCCGATCCGATCCCGGCGCACGTCGCGGCGCGCGGCGATCTGCCGGGCAGCGTAACGTTGTGGCCGCCGCTTGCCCCCGATATCGCGGATGAGGACGCCGACGAGTTCGCGTGGCTGCCCAAGGCGCAGGTTCAGATGGCACACCGACTTGCCCGGCAGATCGCGGCATGGCTCGATCCCGCCGATCCGCTGCAGCTGCCGGCGCGGGGCCGGGCGGTGCAGCCGCAGGACATCCTCGTGCTGGTGCGCAGCCGCGGCGAGTTCGTCGGCGCGCTTGTCGCGGCGTTGCACGACCTCGGCGTGCCGATCGCGGGCGTCGATCGGCTGCGGCTGACCGCGCCGCTGGCGGTTCAGGACTGCCTTGCGCTGATCCGCTTCGCGCTGCAGCCGGGCGACGATTTGACCTGCGCGACGCTCCTGACCTCGCCGTTCCTCGGCTGGGATCAGGACGCGTTGTTCGCGCTGGCGCACCGGCGGCGGGGCAGCCTGTGGAGCGCGCTGCGCGAGTCCGGCAGCCCCGCGGCGGACTGGCTCGGCGAGGTGCTGCGCCTCGCTGACTTCACCGCGCCGTACGAGTTCCTCGAACAAATCCTGTCGGGTCCGTTACAGGGCCGCCGCAAGCTGCTCAAGCGGTTGGGCGGTGAAGCGCGCGAGGCGATCGCGGCGCTGCTGGCGCAGGCCCTGGCATTCGAGGCGGCGAACGCGCCGTCGCTGCAGGGCTTCCTGAGTTGGGTCGAGACCGACGACATCGACCTCAAGCGCGATCCCGAAGCGCCGGTCGACGCGGTGCGCATCCTGACCATCCACGCCGCCAAGGGCTTGCAGGCTCCAGTGGTTGTGCTCGCCGATGCGACCGCGGCGCAACAGGCCGACAGCGGTGGCCATGTCATGCTCGAACTCGGCGATCCGCCGGTGGCGGTGCCGATCTTCCACGGCGGCAAGGTCGGGCGGCTCGGCCCGATCGAGCAGCGCGCCGCCAGCGCACAGGCCGACCGCGCCGCCGAACACTGGCGGCTGCTATACGTCGCGCTGACCCGCGCCGAGGACTTGCTGTTCGTCGGCGGCGCGCTCGCCCGGCCCCGCGGCAGCGCCGAGGCCAAGCTGCCCGAAGACAGCTGGTACGCGCACATCGAGGCGGCGGTGGTGACCAAGTGGGAGCCCGCTGACGAGCCCGACCCTTTATGGGGTAGCGTCCGCCGCCATCGCGCCGGATCGGCCCCGCCGGTGCTAGACGCCGCGCCCGCCGGGACGCTGCCGGTCGCCGCACTGCCCGCTTGGGCGCTCGCACAGGCGACACCCGAACTGCGCCCGCCGCAGCCGTTGAGCCCGTCGGCGATCGCCGCCGATGACATCGCACAGCCGCCACCGGGTCCTGCGGCGCAGGCGGCGGCGCGGCGCGGGCAGCTGCTGCATAGCTTGTTCGAGCGGCTGCCGCGCATCGCTGGCGAGGGGCGCGCGCGGGTCGGCGCGGCGTGGCTGGCACGGACCGCGCCCGATCTCGATGACGCGACCCGTGCGGCGCTGCTGACCACCGCGCTCGGTATCGTCGGAGCGCCGCGCTTCGCCGCGCTCTTCGGGCCCGATGCGCTCGCCGAAGCCCCGATCGCGGCAACCGTCGGCAGCACCGTGATCGTCGGCAAGGTCGACCGGCTGCTGATCGAGGCAGACCGGGTTCAGCTGATCGACTTCAAAACCGGGCTCAAGGTTCCCGCCACCGCTGCTGAGGCCGCGCCCTATCACTTGCGGCAGATGGCGGCGTACACGGCGGCGCTGGCCAAGATCTTTCCGGCCACGCGCATCGACGCAGCACTGCTTTATACCGCGACGGCGACATTGATCGAACTTCCGCCGGCGCTGCTCTCGGCGCATGCCCCGGCACTAAATTGACCACGCGCAAGAAACCGTTGAGCCGCGCCGTCGTTGATCGACGTCGCCTTCGCGCTTAAGTGTGGCGTACACGACTGGAGATCCCGCATGGCTGCCAAGCACGTTACCGATGCCTCGTTTCACGCCGACGTGATCAGCGCCGAGCGCCCGGTACTGGTTGACTTTTGGGCCGAGTGGTGTGGCCCATGCCGCCAGATCGGCCCGGCGCTCGAGGAGATAAATAACGAGCTCGACGGCGTCGATATCGTCAAGCTGAATATCGACGAGAACCCCGACGCGCCGACGCGCTACGGAGTCCGCGGCATCCCGACGATGATCCTGTTCAAGAACGGCGCGCCCGCCGCCACCAAGGTCGGGGCCGCGCCGAAATCGCAGCTCAAGAGCTGGCTGGAAGGCGAGCTGGCGTAGGCGGAAATTTCGACGGCCGCTGCCTCGATACTGTA
>JAYTHJ010000148.1:0-15479 GCA_043732725.1 Sphingomonadaceae bacterium
TTCGCCTGGAACCGCCTCACCGATCAGCCGTGGCGCATCATGTCTATCGGACTGCGGTCGTGGGCGCATGGGTTCTGATCAGAGAGTCTTGGTATAAGATCAACCCCGTCAAAGTCTGCGGGCCCGGAGCGCGACGATGGCGCGACGCGCCAAACCGATCAACTGCGGGCTTGCTAAATGCGGTCTCAAAAGCGGCTTGCGACGACGCTGCGGGCGCCGCGTCAGGACGATCGCTCCCCAGACCACGATCAGCAAACCCGCAGTTGTCCAAATCCACATCGATAGTGCCTCCATCATCGCGAGCAGCGCGAAGGCTGCAGTGAGATCATGTGGGGCGAGTTAGGTGATGTAGGCGTGGACGATATCGATAAGATCCAAAGCTGCCTGCGACTGCGGGTCGGTCACCGGCTTGGCCGGATCCATGATGTGTTCACGGATATGATCCTCGATGACTTCAGCGATGAAGCCGTCGATCGCACCGCGGCAGGCGGTCGCCTGCTGGAGCACCTTACTACACTCCTGATCGACGCTGACGGCGCGCTCGATCGCTTCGATCTGACCGCGCAAACGTTTGAGCCGGTTGAGCAGTTTGGTCTTTTCGCGTTCGATGTGGCCCATGCTTTTCCTCTTGATCCTATACTCCAGCAGTGTATAGCCGAAATCGTCATCGCAGCGCGAGCCTGTTTCAGAAGCGTGCTGTGGTTGGGGCCGTCAGCATCGGGCTGGCGGCTCAACTTACTCAGCAGGAAACGCATGAAACCTCGATCTAGCAATCCGACCAGCGAGGGCGATGGTAGACGCGTAGCGTCCGCTACGATCCGTTCGCCTGGCCGGTCCGTTGCTCGGGATGCCCTGACTGCCACCGGCGGCGCAGCCATGCGCTGACGGTTACAGTCGTCGCCTCCCGGGTTGGGCACCACGCTTGACCATCAGGAGGCTCCGATGGCTGTAATTCTCGATACTTCCGTGTTCCGCTCCGACATTGGGGCGCAGCAAGTATACTACTCGGCCGCAGCACCTCGCGTTGCTGTCTCGGCTTTGTTTCGCCGTCTGCGAACCACGCCGGACCTGCCGCTACCGTCGGCACCCGCGGCGCTGGCGGCTCAGTGGCTGCTCGACAACGCCGGCCGGCTGACCTGGCAGTGGCATACAGCGCTCTCAGGCTGACCCCGACCACGCCCCGCTCTCGCGGCCAGCCATGACCTATCCCCTTGTAAACTGATCAGCCCGCTCGGCGGGCCTATGCAGACTGGAGCAAGCCCATGCGCATCATTGTTGCCGGCGGCCGCCGAAGCGACGTCAGCCTGGTCCACCGCGCGCTGTGGCTGCTCGACGCCGAACGCCGGATCACGGCGATTAATCACGGCTGCAGCGATAATTGCTGTTCTGCTGCAGAAGCGTGGGCGCAATCTCGTGACGTGTTGATTGTCCGATACCCGTCGAACTGGCGCCTGCACGGGAAGCGTGCTGCAAGCTTGCGAAACTACGCGATGCTGCAGGACAGTCGCGCCGACATGGTGCTCGCCTTGCCAGGCGGCAGCCACACCGACGAGCTTGTCGCGTGGGCTCGCGATGGCGGTGTCGACGTGGCGTCGCTTGGTGCCGGCGTGCTATGGGATATCGGCCGAGAAGCCGCCATCGCGCGGATGCCGCATCGGCTCGCCGGCATCGGTGTCGGACAACTGGCAGCGCTCGCAGGTTAGGCTTCTTACGCGCTGCAGCTGACATCCACGACAGTCAACCTTCGGTCTGCGCGTACGCGGACTTCTGGTCATAAGCATTTGGGAACATGCAATGGCGACCAGACCCGTTGCAGTCGACGGCGAGACGGAAATCCCGATTGCTTTCCCGCGACCGGCCTCGCCACCGCGTACAGCGCATTTCGACACCGCATATTAGGGCGACATTCGCGGCGCTCACAACCCGCCCTCAAACTACTCTTCCAAGGATCACGGCCATGTCCAATAAAATTGCCTATGCTTGGGCGCTCGGCTGCGCCTACTTGGTCAGCGCGCCGACACATGCCCAGACCGCAACTCAGGCAACTGTCTCACCTGTCAAATCTGCAGCAGCGTTGCCTATCACGCCGCTTAATACAGCGACCGCTTCCGGCGAAAGTTCGACGTCGAACACGGCAGTTGCCGTGCCTACAGATGAACCCGAGGAGATAACGGTCACCGCCAGCCGTCGCTTAGACGGCGGCACCGCCCGCCCCGTAGCGGCGGGGGAGTATACACTGACAAAAAGCGACTACGCAGATGTGATGACCGGTACTAGTGCGCTGGCTCTGGTCAAAAACCTGCCGGGTGTAACTTTCACCTCGACCGACGCCTACGGTCTCGACCTCTCGGACGGGTTCCTGCTGGTCCGCGGTTTCCGGCAGAACGAAGTGGCGATCAGCTTCGAAGGCATCCCTCTCAATGACGGCAGCTATGGCAGCGTAACCGGAACAGCGCCGCTGAACATCGGCGTCACTGCCGACGTTGGCTCAGTCCAAATCTCTCCCGGATCGGCACATGTGAGCACGTTTTCCAACACAGTCAACGGCGGTGAGGTACTGTACTCGCTCGTCGAACCCAAAATGTCGACGGCATTCGACGGCGTGCTGGGCTATGGTAGCAACAAGACGATCATCGCGAGCGCAACCGTGCATACCGGACAGGTTGGTACCAACGGACCAAGAATTCTGGTTGGCGTCGAGCGCGTGTCGAAGGATAAATATACGGGTCGGGGTACGCAGGAAGCGCTGCGAGGCAACTTCAAGCTGGTCCAGGACGTGCCGTGGGGAGATCTGACTGCATTCTTCTCGTTCGCCCGCTCGGAGATTTGGGGGTACAATAATACCTCGTTCGATATGCTCGCCAAGCTTGGTTACACCGGCACGGATATCCTCTACCCGGACTACAAGCGTGCGATCTTCATCAACTCGCCGGAGAATGCCAACCTCTCCTGCGGCGCCTATACCTGCGCTGACCTGGCGGCGCGGATTCCCTTTGATACGGGTCAGCTGACCGTCGATTTCGTCGGTAATCTTACGCATCACTTCCACGTGTCCGATAAGCTCTCGGGCAGCGTGATGGGCTATGCCGCGATCAGCAGGTCCGACATCGAGATCAGCGACGTGACAACCCCTTCGGAAACCAGTGTCCCGTTTTCCGCGCTGGTGTGGCAGACGCGGCCGCAGCGGTTCGGCGGCACCGCTGCTCTGAACTACACCGCCGGTCGTCATACATTGTCAGCGGGCGTGTGGGTCGAGCGGACGACTTCGACATCCAGATTTGCTTCATACAACGAGCCGCTGCTCGGGCAGGGCACCCCGCTGCGAACGATCGGACCCTATGACGTTTACGGACCAGCGTTTAAGGTCGCGAACGCGTCCCGTTGGAAGACGAGCTCGCTGCAAGCCTACGTCGAGGATGTCTTCAAGCCGACTGACGAGCTGACCGTACGAGCTGGACTGAAAGCGGTCGACTACATCACCAGCGGCGGCGGTGTCGGTCCCGATCACGCGCCAACCGGAAGACTGCGGGCAACCGATCCGTTTCTGCCGCAGTTTTCGATCGACTGGCGCCCGAACCGCCGAAACTCGCTTTACCTCGACATCGCCAAGACGACCATCGCCTACCGCGTGTCGTCACGCGGCAACATCGGCCCGATCTCATCGGCGTACGCCGCCGACAGCCAAGAACTGTTTGATGCAGCAGTCCCAACCCTGAAGCCCGAGAAGGACTGGAATTTTACAATTGGAGGCCACCATGATTTTGGCGCGATCAGCGTCAATGTCGATGGCTATTACGGGATTGTGCTAAACCGGTTGCTCAATGGCACCAGCGGCCCACAGTTCTCACCTGTCCGCTCGGTCGGCATCGTGCCGCGGTCAGAGCTAATCGGTGCCGATGGTATGATTACGGCGAGAATCGTCCCGGGACTGAGCGTTTCACAATCGGTTTCGGTCAGCAAGCTGCTCTACCGCGACGACCTTGCGCTATCCGGTAATGCTGTGCCCCTGAAAGGGCATTATCAGCCCGGTTACCCCGGCATGTCACTGGTCACGCAAGTTTCGGCGAACCATGGGCGTGTCGAGGCCGGGCTGACCAGCACAGTCTACCTTGACCAGCCCTATACATACACCAACGATATTTACGTCCCGGCGTATTGGCAAGTGAATGCGCGCGCGTCATACAGCTTGCCGCGGTCGGGTCATCTGCCTAACATCGTGTTTCGCCTAGACGTTAATAACCTGCTCGATCGCAAGCAGATCGGCTCGGTTGGCATCGGCGGTTATTCGGTATCGGGTGACTATCAGACGTTCATGAGATCTGCCCCGCGGCAGCTGCTATTCACAGTTTCTGTTCGATATTAGGCGCTGCCGGCGCGTTGTGGTCCAAGCGTCGGCTTTAAAGCTGGCCTGACCGCATCCAGTCTGCACGCTCAGGTCTAGTTTCCGCCATTGGTTGCCGTGGCGCTGCCTACAAAGGGGGTGACGAGAGATGACGCTGATAACAACGGTATTGTGCGATTTCGGCCAGCGCGCCACTGCGCTCGCGCTACTGATTGCGGCAACAACGTTGGCCGCTGCACCTGAGGAAGTTCAGGTGTACATGGACGAGATGAACCAGCCGGGCCAGTTCGGGCTGGATGTGCACTCAAACTATGTATTCACCGGTGCGCTGACCGACGATTATCCCGGCCAGCAACAGTCGCTGCACCGCTTCCGCGTCACGCCTGAGTTCTCCTACGGATTGACACCGAACTTTGAGCTTGGGCTATATCTACCGCTCGCGACGCTCGACCGGCAGGACCATGTGAGCGCCGACGGGGTCAAGTTCCGGATCAAATACATTGCGCCGCGGCCCAAAACCCAGAATTGGTACTACGGCGTCAACTTCGAGATCGGCCGCGTCGATCACAAGCTCGACCAGAATCCATGGAATGCCGAGCTCAAAGGGATCATCGGTAAGCGCAGCGGCCGCTGGACGCTGGCGCTCAACGGCAATTTCGACTTCAAGGTGGATGGCCCAGCGGGGGCTCCGGCATCGCTCGATGTCGATACCAAGGTTGCTTATGCGCTGACCAAATCACTATCGATCGGTATCGAGAGCTTCAACGGTGCCGGTCAATTCCGCAGTCTCGGCAACTTCGCGCATAACGATCAGGCCGGTTTTGTCGTCATCGACAAAAACCTCGGCCATTGGGATCTCAACCTCGGCGTCGGCTCGGGCTACGGGTCGAACCCCGACCGGCTGACAATCAAGCTCATTCTCGGCATCCCACTCGACTGGCGGCCAGACCGGGTGCAAGAGTAGCACATCATCGTTTCAGTCACGAGACAATGAGGTCGTCGCAATCGATGGCACTCAATTGCGCTAAATGTGGATCGGCGTCCAAAGGGGGACCCCGCCCATTTCTCCCGCAAGTGATTGGGGGTTCCACCCGACGCCGATCTCGACCACCCTTGCCGCTTTTGAAACCGCTCTGGAGTATCTTAGCATAACGACGCGGGATCCCGCTTTGGACGCCGATCCACAGCCGTTGCCCGCACCCTTGTGAACGATGTCTGGACCCGGATCCCTCGCCCCGATGTTTGATGACCGTCGGCCGGGTACGGCGTTGGCTCCCCTGCTTCCGCGCCTGTCAGACCCATGAAGGAGTAGCTCCGATGAAGTACCGCACCCTCGGCCATGGCCTCGAGGTCTCGGCGATCGGCATCGGCTGCATGCCGATGATCCGCGGCGGCAACATCGCCTACGGCGATGCGAACGACGATGTCTCGACCCGGACGATCCACGAAGCGATCGACCTCGGCATCACCTTCTTCGATACCGCCGAGATGTACGGCCCCTTCAGCAACGAGGAGCTGGTCGGCAAGGCCATCGCCGGCCGGCGCGACGGCCTCGTCATCGCGACCAAGTTCGCGATGCGCTGGGATGGCAACAAACCCACCGTCGTTGACGGCTGCCCGGAGAATGCGCGGCGCGCGTGCGAAGGCTCGCTCAAGCGGCTCGGAATCGACACGATCGACCTGTTCTATCAGCATCGCGTCGACCCGAACGTGCCGATCGAGGAGACCGTCGGCGGTATGGCAGAGCTGGTAAAGGAGGGGAAAGTGCGGTTCCTCGGCCTGTCGGAGGCGGCGGCCGACACGGTGCGGCGGGCGGCCAAGGTCCACCCGATCGCGGCGCTGCAGAGCGAGTATTCGATCTGGGAGCGCGACGTCGAGCACGATATCCTTGCCGCGTGCCGCGACAACGGCATCGGTTTCGTGCCGTACAGCCCGCTCGGGCGCGGCTTCCTCGCTGGCGATATCCGGAGCCTCGCCGACCTGCCGGCCAACGACTGGCGGCACAACGATCCGCGCTACTCGGCCCAAAACATGCCGGCGAACCTCGCCATCGTCGATGCCGTTGCAACGATTGCCGACCGCCACGGCGTTTCAAATGCCCAAGTCGCGCTTGCCTGGCTATTGGCGCAGGGTGACGACATTGTCCCGATACCCGGCGTCAAGCGCGTTGAGACGATGCGCGACAGCGCCGGCGCGCCGGACGTGACCCTGAGTGCCGACGACCTCGCGGCGATCGACGCGGCCGCACCGTCCGGCAAGACGGCAGGTCCGCGTTACAGCGCGGCGGGAATGGCACGCGTTAAGCTATAGTCACACATCGCCAACTGATACTACATCATGAAGATCGTCTTCACTTCGCATCAACTGCTCGGCGACACGGGGAAGAAGACCGGGTTCTGGCTCCGGTGCAAGCTCCGGCTTGCGGCGCACCAGACAAAACGAGATGCCACCTCAGCGACCACCTCCGCCATGGTTCAGCGGTACGTTACGCATCAGTGTCTCGAGTTCCACTAAACGCGGATGATCGTGTGCGGCTTTTATCAATGCCGCTTCGAGTTCGCGATAGGCCGCCAATACGAGCCTACCGTGATCGGTGACGACCACTCCGCCGCCCCGCCCGCTCGCTGTCGCTTCGACCAGCTTCTTTTCGAAGCAACGGTTCATCCCGTCGGCCTGAAGCCACTTGTCGCGATAGCTCATGCCAAGCGCCCGGTCGGCGGCTGAGATCGAGCCGTGCGCGGGGATGGCGTCGAGCAGGTCGGCCTTGCCTGGTCCCATGGCGCGCTCGACGCAGCAAAACAGCTGCGGTTTCAGCTTCAAAGAGCCGATCCGCGGGACCACCTACTTGCCGATCAAGACGTCGCTGGCCTTGACGATCACAGTTACGTCGTCGTCTTCGGCAAGGGCGAGGTCGGCGACCGCTTCCTCGGTAATGCTTGAGATGACGATATTGCCGCCGCCGATGTCGATCTTGACAATGGTATTGACCGCGCAGGGTATCATCGAGCTGATCCTGTCCTTGATCTGATTGCGCGCACTGATCTCCAGGTCGGTCTCCTCTGGCGCGCCCATATCATCACTTCGGGACGAGGAGCAGCTGCTGGCGCCGCATCCACGGCGAGGTGCTTCCCGCGACGGGTAGCGCACTCGATCGCACGTTGCGCCCGGTCCCGAACTATGGTCCATCGGCAGTCTGCGGATTCAAAGTCGCGGGCAACGTCGAGGCGAACGAGCACGTGCAGCGGCGGGCGCTCGCCCATGTCGGCGAGAAAGACTTCGAAGTCCGCCTTCCACGCCGGGGAGACCCGGATACCGCGCGCACCGAAATCGCGAAATCGCGAAATCGCGCCGAGGCGGGATTGCTGCAAAAGGTGTTGATCTCCCGCCAACGATAGGTCTGACTTGCCGAGCGTCAATCGCGTCCTATCCCCCCTTCGAACCTTGCGTCGGCGCATCCGTGCCAGCGAAGCGTGGTTCATTGGCCTGGCCATCATCATCGGCGGTCTCGCTGGACTGCTGACCGTCATGCAAGGCGCAGTCGCGCGGACGCTGCAGCACTTCCTGTTCGGGCTGCCCCCGACCCTCAGGCTGAGTGGCGTCGGCATGCTCAGCCCGCTCCAGCTCGTGGTATTGCCGCTGGGCGGCGTGGTGCTCGCGCTATTCACGCGAGTGATTCGAGCAAAAGGTCGCCCCTTGGTCGATGCCGTCGAAGCAAACGCCTTGCACGGCGGACGCATGACGATGTCCGATAGCCTCGTCATCTCGGGCCAGACAATGTTGTCTAATGGCTTCGGCGCGTCGGTTGGTCTGGAGGCAGCCTATGCACAGATGGGTGGCGCGGTCGCCTCGTTCGCCGGAAGGCGCCTCAACCTACGCCGCGCCGACCTGCGGACCCTTGTCGGCGCCGGAACTGGTGCGGCCATCGCGGCTGCCTTCGGCGCGCCGCTGACGGGGGCGTTCTACGCCTTCGAGATCGTCATCGGCGCATACACGCCCGCCGCGATCGCGCCGGTGGCGGCGGCGGCACTCGCGGGCGCACTTGCCGCGAACGCCCTCGGCTCGACACATTACCTGGTCGCTATCAGCACGGGCGCCGCCGTCCATACTGCCGATTATGCAGTATATGCCGGACTTGGCGCGATCTGCGCGGTACTGGCCATTCTGCTGATGCGTGCCGTCGCTTTCGCCGAGGCCGCCACCCGGCGGTTGCACTTGCCGGGTTGGGCGCGGCCGATCATCGGCGGTGCTCTGCTCATCCCAGTCGCGACGCTATCGCCGCAGGCGCTATCGGCGGGACACGCGGCGCTCAACCTCGACCTTGCGGTCGGTGCGTCGCTTGGGTTCATCGCGGTCGTATTCTTGGCGAAGTGCGCGGCTTCGATCATCTCGCTTGGCTTCGGTTTTCGCGGCGGCCTGTTTTTCGCGTCGTTGTTCCTCGGCACGCTGGTCGGACATCTGTTCTCTGGTGGCCTGGCGTGGGCGGCGGGGCATCCAGTTGTCGATGCCAGCGGCGCGGCTCTGGTTGGCATGGCGGCGCTGGCGGTCGCGGTCGTCGGCGGACCAATGACGATGGCGATGCTCGTTCTCGAAGCGACGCAGGATTTCGCGCTGACGGGGGCGGTGTTGGCGGCGTCGCTGGTCGCGTCGACGATTGTACGCGAGCGGTTCGGCTATTCATTCTCGACGTGGCGGCTTCATCTGCGCGGCGAGACCATTAAGAGCGCGCGCGACGTCGGCTGGGTCAAGACGCTGACCGCGGGTAAGATGATGCGGCGCGAGACCAAGGCCACCGACGCCGCGACGACCATCGCCGAGTTTCGCCGCCGTTTTCCGCTCGGCTCGACCAGTCGGGTCGTCCTCGTCGATGCGACCGGGCGCTACGCCGGCATCGTCGTCCCGGCAGCGGCATTCGCCGAGCCGGCGGATCCGGCGGCATCGATCGGCACCATCGCCGGTACCCGCGACATCACGCTCGCGCCCGAGGCTGATATCGCTGCGGTAATGGTGCGATTTGACGAGGCCGAAAGTGATGAACTCGCCGTGATCGACGGCGACGGCCAGGTGCTCGGCATCCTTTCGGAGGTGTTCGTTCGCCGCCGCTATACCGAGGAACTCGAAAAGGCACTGCGCGAGCTTTTCGGGGAACGCTGACGTCTAGAGCAGCGCCACCCTGCCCGCGACTATCAGCGCCAGCGCGACCATGCAGACCGGCAGGAAGACGTTCTGCAGCATCGGCTCGTGGCCGTTTATCGCCCCAGTCGTGATCTGAACCTTGCCGCTGGAGAACCCGGCGAAGATGCGCTCCGTCTCACCTTTGGCCGGGCTGTCGGCGATCACGATGTCGCCGAAGATCAGCTCGCGGTACATGATCATCAGGACCCCGACAACCGCCAGCACCAGACCGGTCTCACCGTCGCGAAAGAAGGTTGCCCAAAAGAGGTCATCACTTTCAATGCTCTGTCAATTACGCTAAATACGAACGAACCACGAACATGGCTCAGCATCACCTCGCCTTGCTCATCCGCCCGATATTGAGCAACCGTTGTTCGATCAGATTAATCCTGTCATCTAAATATGCAAACCAAGGCAATGGTCCCGGTCGCTCCTCGAAGTCGCTGGCTGGCGTATGCCGTCTTGCCGCACGAGCCCGCATTACGCCGGTGGCTAGGGTCGATGCCGGTTTCGGGCGAGTTTGACATCGACGATATCATTCAAGAAAGTTATGCTGTTCTGGTCCGCCGCGATGCGGTCGACGACATCGTCGATCCCCGGGCGTATCTTTTTCAGGTCGCCAAGTCGCTGATTCTCCAGAAACTTCGCCGGTCACGGATCGTGTCGATCACGAGCGTTGCAGACATCGGCGATCTTGATGCGGCAGCCGACCTGCCGTCGCCCGAGCAGGAGGTAATCGGCCGCGACGAACTCGCGCGCGTGGCCCGGGCCATTGCGGCGATGCCAAAGCAGACCCGCCGTGCATTCCTGTTGCGGCGGGTCGACGGCCTGTCACAGCGCGAGATCGCAGCACAGCTCGGCGTATCGGAAAATACTGTCGAAAAGCAGATCGGCGCAGGGATCAAATACCTCATGGCCCAATTTGGCCGTGGCGGAAAAGCGTCGGTTCGCGCATCTCTAACTAACATTGATGGAGTACCGCGCCTCGATGCTCAAACGAGAACCCGCAGCGAAGATTGACGCCAGCGCCGCTGATTGGGTGGCAAAGCGGGATCGCGGGCTTTCGGCTGTTGAGCAGGACAGCCTCGCGCAATGGCTCGCGACGGATCTACGGCACGTCGGCGCGCTGGCCCGGGCCGAGGCCATCTGGATTCATGGCGAGCGCGCCGGCGTGCTTGGCCAGGAAATCGCCAGCGCGGCCCCGATCGCCTTGGTCCACCCGACCCGGCGCTTCGTACTGCGCGGAATGACGGCGCTGGCGGCTACCTTGGTTGGTGGTGTGGCGATATCGCGTCTGCTCGAACCAGCCGCCATCACCAGCGGTTTCGGCGAGACCAGGCGGGTCTCGCTGCCCGACGGATCCGCGGTGACGCTCGACACCGGCTCGTCGGTGACGCTCGATTTCGGCGGGACGCGCCGCGCCGTCCGTCTCGTCGCCGGCCAGGCCTATTTCGAGGTCGCGCACGACCGCGACCGCCCGTTTATCGTCGAGGCCCGCGGCGTTCTCGTGCGGGCGGTCGGAACGGCGTTTTCGGTGCGCGACATCCCCGACTTGCCGGTGGTCGTCGTCGTGCGCGAGGGTGTTGTCGCGATAACGCGGGCCGTCGTGGCGGAACGTGCGCCGCTGCTCGCGCCCGCCAACGTTCGTGCTACGATCGCCGACGATATGATCGCCGCAGCGCCGTCCCCGACGGCACTGCGGGTTGCCCGCCCGCCACAACTGGCGGGCGCCAGCATCGAGGTGCTGTCCGCGGACGCAGTCGTGCGCACCCTCGCTTGGCGTGACGGGATGCTCGCCTTCGAAGGCGAAACCCTCGAAGCCGCGGCGCGGCGGTTCGACCGCTATGCCCGGCTGCGGATCGAAATCGACGATCCGGCGCTGGCCCGTCAGCCGGTCGCGGGACTGTTCGCCGCGAACGATCCGCGCGGCTTTGCGACCGCAGTTGCTGCCAGTCTCGAGGCGCGCGTGACGCTGACCGGCGGCGTCATTCACCTGCGGCGGAACCGCTAATTTTTCTTGGCAACGCCGTGGCGGAAGGATGCCGCCCGATCATCTAGTCCGTGGCGGCCCGCACCAACACGGTGCCGCCCAGGGGGCAGGCATGATTATTTCTCGACCATTGACAGGTTTGGCAGCCTTTGTGGTGATGGCGCTGGCGCAGCCCGCCATCGCGCAGGACCGCACGTTCGATATTCCAGCGCAGACTGCCGTCACGGCCATCCCGATGTTCGGACGTCAGGCGGGCATCCAGATCGTTGCGCCGGCTGCGCGGCTCCGCGGCAAGCGCACGCCGGCGGTCAGCGGCACGATGTCGGTCGACGCGGCTCTCAAGCTGTTGCTGACCGCTACCGGCCTTGAAGTCGCGTCGCAAACCGGCTCGATTATCAGTCTGCGGGCCATCAAGCCGACGGCCGCGCGCGCCACTGGCGACCCGACCGGGCAGATCTTCGTGCCCGACGAGATCGTTGTCACGGGCACCCGCACCGGGCGGGCCAAGTTCACCTCGCCGTTCTCGGTATCGACGATCGACAAGCGCCGGATCGCCGACGACGCTCCACGCAGCGTCGCCGACCTGCTGAAGGCGACCCCCGGACTGACAGTCGAGGCCTCGGGTGGCGAAGGCGGTGGCGAGAACATCGTCGTCCGTGGCCTCCCCTTCAGTGGTTGGCGGCTGCTCGATTTCCTGCAGGACGGCATGCCGCTGTTCGAAAGCAACTATGAGCGCTTCGTCAATATCGATGAGGCCTATCGCGTCGATCTCGATACACAGCGCGCCGAAGTCGTGCGCGGCGGTACCGCGCCGATCTATTCGGACAATGCGTCGGGCGGCGTCGTCAACTTCATCACCGGCCACGGCACCGACAAGCTCGACGCGGCCTTGCGGCTCGAGACGGGTACCGGAAACCGCGCGCGGGTCGACGGCGCGATTTCGGGTCCGCTGAGCGAGCGGCTGTCGGCGACCGTTAGCGGCTTCTATCGCCGCGACGACGGCCTGCGCCGTGCCGGCTACGGCGGCGCCGACGACGGCGGCCAGATCAAGTTCGGTGCCACCTACCGGCTCGACCACGGCAGGGTCTTCGCCGACGTCAAATACCTGAATGACCGAAGCATCTTCTACACTGCGGTGCCGCTGACCGATCCCAGGCCCGGTGCTACCTTCGGCCAATCACTATCAGACCTGATCGACTCGACCAGCGGGACGCTTAATTCCGCCGCGTTCCGCAATGTGACGCTGCGAACGACCGACGCCAGCGGCGCGCCGGCGACGATCAACCGTGACCTCCGCGACGGCATCCACCCGGCGATCACCACGGCGACGCTGGGCGGCAGCTACGACCTCGGCAGTGGCTTCACCGTCACCGATACCTACCGGCACACCGGCGGCTCGATCAACTTCAATGGCATCTTCAACGGCGCTTCGCCGAGCGACGCGACGACGTTCCTCGCGAGCCAGCTCGCCAGGGCCAGGACGGGCTTTGGCGCAAATGTCGCCGGTCTTCGGTATGTGCTTGCCGGCACGAACACCGCCTACGACGCGGCAACGACGCGGGGCCTGATGATGGTCAACAACTGGAACAGTATCAACACCAACCTGCGGTACGATGCGAACGACTTCCATGTGCAGAAATCGATCGACACGCCGATCGGCAAGCACGACCTTACGGGCGGTATCTATTACAGCAGTTATCATTATGCGCAGAAGCAGTCGCTTAATGCGCTCCTGATGAACGTCAGGAACCAAGCCTCGCCGCTCGATATCCAGGCCCTCGACGCGAACGGCGCGGTCGTCGGCAGCGTGACCGAAAACGGCTTCGTCAGTTACGGCTCGGGCAGCATCGTCGGTTCGCTGGACGGCGAAGCGCTGGCTTTCTACGCGGCCGACACCTGGCATCCGCTGCCGGCCTGGTCGATCGACATCGGCTACCGCCATGTCGACCGCTCGCAGCACGGGCTTCAAGGGGTGCTCGGCACGGTCAATGCCGTTCCGACCGGGCCGCTCGCCGCCCGCAACGTTCAGGGCGTCGTCAGTGCAATTGCCCGGTCGGAAGATCTGAAAGGCAGCAGCCTGACGATTGGGACGGGCTATGAGGTCAGCAGTCAGTTCAACGCTTTTGCCCGCTATAGCCGGTCGTTCAGCTTTCCCCGTTTCGATACGATCGTCGCTGGCGCACTGCTGCCGGGCGGCGGCGCAATCCCCGTCACGCGGATCGAGCAGTATGAGGGCGGGCTGCGGTTGGCGCTGAGGCACCTGCAACTCGCCGCGGTCGGCTTCTATTCCAAGTTCAAGGACTTGAACGGCAGCACGCAGGTTGCCGATGCCAATGGCAATATCGTCTCCTCGAATATTCTGTTCGATACCGAGACCAAGGGAGTCGAGATCGAGGGCAACTGGTCGCCGGTGAAGGGCTTTGAGATCAGCGCGTCGGGCATCTATCAAGACCCGCGGCTGACGAACGTGCTGACGCTGACCGGCGTCAACGCGCAGAGTGCCCGCAACAAGGAAATCTCGCGAACGCCGCGTGTTCAGGCGACAATCGAACCGTCGTATAGTTTTGGCGTCCGCTCGATCGACGCACGCATCTTTGCGACCTTTTACACGGTCGGCCGGCGCTTCCAGGACTTCTCGAACCTGAGCGTGCTGCCCGCCTATTCGACGCTCGACCTTGGGCTGACGCTAAAGCACTCGGGCGGTTTCGAGGTGCGCGCGCTGGTCAGCAACGTCACCAATGCGATCGGCCTGACCGAAGGGAACGCGCGCGGTGCCGTCCTCGGGTCGGGGGCGGTCGGCGAGGCGACGGTCGGCCGCTCGGTCTTCGGGCGGAACTTCACCCTGTCGCTGACGAAGCACTGGTGAGGAGCGCGTCGATCCTTGCCGCGGCATTGCTGTTGGCCGGTGCCGCGCCTTGGGCAAGGCGCCTCGAACGGTTGGCGCATCCAACGCCCGGCGACGTCATCGTCATTGCTCACCGCGCCTGTCACGCGAGCGCGCCGGAAAACTCGATCGCCGCAGTCAAAGCATGTATCGCAGCGGGGATCGACGGCGTCGAGCTCGACGTCCGCCACACCCGCGACGGCGTTGCGGTGGTCATGCACGATCCGACTGTCGACCGCACGACCGACGGCCACGGCGCGGTGGCGGAGCTGACCCTTGCCGAACTTCAGATGCTGCACCTGCGCGCTGGCAGCGGCGGCGCAGGAGCAACGTTAACTGGCGAACGCATCCCGACGCTAGCGGCGTACGTCGATACGGCACGTGGCGCGCTCTGGACAGTCATGGACGTCAAGGACAAGAGCGAGGGGGCGACGTTCGCCTTGCTGAAGGCGGCGCATGTCGAGCAGCAGGCTATTTTCTTCTACGAATGCCGCAACGATGATCTGCTCAGCCGCATCCGCCCGTTCTGGGACAAGGTCGTCGTCTTCCCGATCGCGTTCGACACCGATGGGCCGCTGACCGCGGCGATGGCGCGGTGCCCATCCACGCCCGCTAATCTGATACATGTTAAATGGCGAACGACGGGGTATCTCGATCAAGGTACCGCTGTCGCCAAGTTACGTCACGAGCGGATTTGGATCGCGACGATGTTCGCCGACGACACGGCAGGAAAGGGCGACGCCGTCGCGGTGCGCGATCCCCAGGCGGTCTGGGGCCGCCGGATCGATCTCGGGGCAAACATGATCATGACTAACGAACCGGTCGCGCTGAAGTCTTATTTATCGAGCAGATATAGGCCCCGAAATTAGACAGCTTTGTACGGAAAACAATTATTACGTCGAATGCTGAACATTAGAGCCTGATCCGAAAGTAGTTGAGCAATACCAGTATCTTGTGATTCAACCGTCTTTGCAATGAGATGGAGTGAGCCACGGGATGGACTGGTATTGCCCGGCCTGAGCATAGCCGGGAAGGATTGCGATATCCAAGCAATATGACGGAGCGCGAAGGGGTGCTGACGTCGGCGTTCA
>JAYTHJ010000149.1:0-5123 GCA_043732725.1 Sphingomonadaceae bacterium
TCCAGCACGGCGGCCTTGCCGCGAAATGGCTTCGACAGCGCCAGCAGGATGCCGATGTGGCCGAGGCCCGGGTAGATCTTCAGCGCGGACGAGGCCCCTGCCCGCCTGAGTGCAGCATCGAGCGCCACCGCGTTACGCGGCCGCACGATGTCGTCGTCGGCTCCGGTTAGCAGCAGCGCCGGCGGTGCATCGCGGCGGGCGAAATGCACCGGCTGGGTCGCCGTCAGGTCGGGTGCGTGGCCGAAGGCGGCGATCGACGACGCCACGTCGAGCGGCAGGAAATCATACGGTCCGGATAGGCCGACGACGGCGCGCACCGCAGTGGGTGAAACGCCGACGCGCCGCGCGAAGCCCGCGTCGAGCGCCAGCATCACCGCATTATAAGCTCCCGCGGAGTGCCCTGCGATGCCGATACGGCGCGGGTCGCCGCCGTGTTCGGCGATGTGGTCGACCGTCCAGCGCAGCGCGCTTGCGGCATCCTTGACGAATGCTGGAAAGACCACCTGCGGGACAAGCCGGTAATCGGGCACGACGACGACAAAGCCGCGGGCGGCAAACGCCCGCGCCACGAAGGCATAGTCGCCGCGACTGCCCGAGTTCCAGCCGCCGCCGTAGAAGAAGATAAGCACCGGGCGGGCAGCCTCACTCACCGCCGGGCCGCCGTCGTTGGCGATAATACTCCGCCGCGCCGGCGCGTACACATCGAGCCGTTGGCGCGGGTCGCTGCCGAACGGCGCGCCCTCGACGATACGTTCGACATTGCCGTCGCCAGGCGTCAGGCGATTGAGCGCATTGAGTGCATCGAGCTTGGCGCAGCCAGCGACCAGCGTGCTGCCGGTCAGCGCGATTATGCCCGCGAGCAGCTGACGCTTCGTCGTCTCGTTCACTGTGTTTTCTCCACCAGTTAGAAAAGCCGCCGCGACCGCCGCTGTCTCTTGCCGCTCCGTGCCACGCTGTCTAGGCCAGCGCGATGATCGACGATCCTGCCGCTACCGAGTTGACCCGCCTCGCCGCGATCATGGTGCGGCTGCGTGATCCGGTGGGCGGTTGCCCGTGGGATTTGGAACAGAGTTTCGCGACGATTGTGCCGTACACTATCGAGGAGGCGTACGAGGTCGCCGATGCCGTTGCCTCGGGCGACATGGGCGCGCTCTGCGAGGAGCTCGGCGACTTGTTGCTGCAGGTCGTCTTTCACGCGCAACTGGCTAGCGAGAGCGGGGCGTTCGCGCTTGCCGACGTTATCCGCGGCATCGCCGACAAAATGGAGCGGCGGCACCCGCATGTGTTCGGCAGCGCGGCCGGTTCCCCGGTCGACGCGGCGACGGTCAAGCTCAGCTGGGAAGCCCTGAAGTCGCGCGAAAAGCCGCGTTCGGGCGCGCTCGCCAGCGTGGCGCTCGCCCTGCCCGCGCTGATGCGCGCCGACAAGCTGCAGCGCCGCGCCGCCCGCACCGGCTTCGATTGGCCCGACCCCAGCGGCCCGCGCGCCAAAATCGCCGAGGAGCTGGCCGAGTTCGATACCGCCGCCAGCCCGGTCGAACGCCTCGACGAAGGCGGCGACCTGCTGTTCGCGGTGGTCAACTACCTGCGCCACCACACCGTCGACCCCGAGACTGCGCTGCGCTCCGCCAACGCCAAATTTGAAAGGCGGTTCGCTGCGATGGAAGCGCTCGCGCCCGATTTCGAGACGCTCCAAATGACCGCGAAACAGGCTTTGTGGGACGCGGTAAAGGCGAGGTCCGAGTGACCCTGGCCCGAGCCGGAGCGTTGCCCCTGCGAGCTATTCGCAGCCGCCCCCCGCACGAGGAGCTAGTGACGAAAGACGGCTTACCGCGCCGCCGCCAGCGCCGCGAGCAGTAGCAGCGCGACGATATTGGTGATCTTTATCATCGGGTTGACCGCCGGCCCAGCGGTGTCCTTGTACGGGTCGCCGACGGTGTCCCCGGTGACGGCGGCTTTGTGCGCCTCGGAGCCCTTACCGCCGTGGTGGCCGTCCTCGATGAACTTCTTGGCGTTGTCCCAAGCGCCGCCGCCGCTGGTCATCGAGATCGCGACAAACAGCCCCGAGACGATGACGCCGAGCAGCAGCGCGCCCAACGCGGCGAAACCCTGCGCCTGGCCCGCGATGCGCGCGATCAGGAAGTATACGATGACCGGCGCGAGCACCGGCAACAGCGACGGCACGATCATTTCGCGGATAGCAGCCTTCGTGACGAGATCGACGGTGCGCGCGTAATCGGGCTTCGAGGTCCCGTCCATGATGCCCTTGTTCTCGGCGAACTGGGCGCGGACGTCCTTGACGACATCGCCTGCCGCGCGCCCGACGGCGGTCATGCCCATCGCGCCGAACAAATAGGGCAGCAGCGCGCCCAGCAGTAGCCCGACGACAACATACGGATTTGACAGTCGGAAGTCGACGTTGAGGTCGC
Organism: Sphingomonadaceae bacterium; assembly: GCA_043732725.1. Classification (GTDB taxonomy): domain Bacteria; phylum Pseudomonadota; class Alphaproteobacteria; order Sphingomonadales; family Sphingomonadaceae; genus Polymorphobacter_B. The sequence goes on from JAYTHJ010000149.1 coordinate 2,427, forward strand.
TAAAGTAGGTGCGCAGGTCGGTCGTGTACGCGCCGAACAGCACCAGCGCGGCAAGCGCCGCCGAGCCGATCGCATAGCCCTTGGTTACCGCTTTGGTGGTGTTGCCGACCGCGTCGAGCGCATCGGTGCGGACGCGGACGTCGGCATCGAGGTGCGCCATCTCGGCAATGCCGCCGGCGTTGTCGGTGACCGGGCCATAGGCGTCCAAGGCGACGACCATACCGGCGAGCGCCAGCATCGCGGTGGCGGCAAAGGCGATGCCGATGACGCTAGCAAAGCTGTAGCTGACGATGATCCCGGTGCAGATCACCAGCGTCGGCAGCGCGGTCGATTCCAGGCTGATCGCCAGCCCCTGAATGACGTTCGTGCCGTGGCCGGTGGTCGACGCCTGTGCGATCGAGCGCACCGGGCGATAATTTGTGCCGGTGTAATATTCAGTGATCCAAACGAGCAGCGCGGTGACCGCCAAGCCCACCATCGCGCACCAGAACAGGTCCATGCCGCTAACTGTGCCGAGCGCCGTTCCGGCGGGTGCGATCGCCACGCGCATATCCGGCAGTACGACTGTCATGACGCCGTAAATCGCCGGGATCGATAGGATCGCGGTGACCCAAAAGCCTTTGTAGAGCGCGCCCATGATATTGTTCTTCGAGCCGAGCCGGACGAAATAGGTGCCGATGATTGAGGTGATGATGCAGACCCCGCCGATCGCCAGCGGCAGCGACAGCAGCCGCGCCACGAGATCGGTGCCGAGCGAGCCGAGCAGCAGGATGCTGACCATCGTCGCGCCGATGGTGACGACATAGGTCTCGAACAGGTCAGCCGCCATGCCGGCGCAGTCGCCGACGTTGTCACCGACGTTGTCGGCGATGACGGCGGGGTTGCGGGGGTCGTCCTCCGGAATGCCTGCCTCGACCTTGCCGACGAGGTCGGCGCCGACGTCGGCCGCCTTGGTGAAGATGCCGCCACCCAAGCGCGCGAAGATCGAGATCAGCGACGCGCCGAACGACAGCGCGATTAGCGCGCCGACGATGGTGCGCTTGTCGACTTCGTTATCGAGGCTGAGCCCGGCAACGTGCGTTAGATAATAATACAGCCCGGCGATCGCGAGCAGCGCCGGCCCTGCCACCAGCATGCCGGTGATCGCGCCCGAGCGGAACGCCATCGTCAAGCCGCCCTGCAGCGACGTCCGCGACGCTTCGGCGGTGCGGACGTTGGCGCGCACCGAGATGTTCATGCCGATGAACCCGGTCAGCCCCGACAGCACCGCGCCGATGACGAACGCGACCGCCGACAGCCTGCCGAGGAATACCGCGACGAGCACCGCGATGACGATACCGACGATGCCGATCGCGGTGTACTGGCGTCGCAGATACGCCCCCGCGCCCTCTTGGATGGCAGCAGCGATCTCCTGCATGCGGGCGTTGCCCGGCGACGCGCGCAATACCTGGCCCGACGTGATGACGCCGTAGGCGATCGCTGCCAGCCCGCACAGCATTGCGAGTACGACCATATCCATGAAGCGTGACCCCTAAGCGGAACCGGCGAGAAAATGCCCGGTCCGGTTGTTAATTGCGCGGCTTGTGGCAAATGCGAGCAGTTGTGGCAAGCGGCGCGGTGGCAAGACCCGGCGCTAGCTGCCGTGCTCCCAGCCGAGCCGCTCGGGCTGAACGACCTCGCCGCTGTTCCCGATTACCGTTAGTCCGGCACCAGCGCTGACATGCCCGACGACCGTCACCTGCACTCCCACGGGAGGGGCCACGCCCGCCGGCAGCGTGAATAGCAGCTCGTAGTCGTCGCCCGCCGCCGCTCGTTCTAGTTGGCCGGTATCGCCGGGAGCCGTCCGCGCCAGCGCCGCCGCCGACAGCGGCAGCCGCGCCAGTTCGATCGTCACCGCGACGCCGCTCGCCGACGCGAGCCGCTCGGCGTCGATCAACAGCCCGTCGGAGACGTCCATCGCCGCCGTCGCCAACCCGGCCAGTGCTTGCCCAAGCGCCAGCCGCGGGTAGGGGCGGCGAAAACGGTTGATCAGGAACTTGTCGGGCGCGGCCTCGCCTTTCGCGATGCGTCCGCTAGCGATGCCTAGCCCCAGCCCGGCGTCGCCGATCGTGCCGCTTACGTACAAGACGTCGCCCGGACGCGCGCTAGCGCGGCTCAGCGCCCTGCCCGGCTCGACCTGTCCGATCGCGGTCAACCCGAGCACCGCCTGCGCCAGCCCCGACACCGTGTCGCCACCGTATAGCGCGACACCCCAGTGCTCGAGCCCGCGCCCCAACCCGGCGGTAAACGCGGTGACCCACGCCTCGTCTTCGGCCGCACTTAGGCCAAGGCCGAGCATTACGCCGAGCGGCCGCGCACCCATCGCGGCGAGATCGGAGAGGTTCACCGCGAGCAGCTTCCACGCCACGTCCGACGCCGGATCGCTTGGCAGATAGTGGATCCCGCTCGCGAGGATGTCGTGCGTCAGCACCAGCTCGCGCCCGAGCGGCGGCGCGAGCACGGCGGCATCGTCGCGCAAACCGCGAGCGGAGCCGCTGGTCGCCAGCGGCGCGAGCAGCGTGGCGATCAGCGCGCGCTCCTTCAAGCGGCCGAGCTCACGAAGCGATCAGCCGCGAACGGCGCGAGCCACGGCGTCGAGCAGCCCGTTGACGAAGCCCGCTTCCTTCGCCTCATAAAAAGCGTGCGCAACGTCGACGT
>JAYTHJ010000150.1:0-5081 GCA_043732725.1 Sphingomonadaceae bacterium
ACAATACTGAAACGGACGTTACTAGCCAACCGTGCACAGCCAGTTGTCGCTTGATCAGTGTGACCTGGCGTAAAAATATCACATTCCGGTTGTCGCTAAATGGCGCGCGCGGATTACGTCCAGTAAAGGATGCGTGCCGCCGGCAGTCGCGCCGCGATTTCGACTTCGAAGTAGCGCCGTAGGTCGCTTATCGTCGTGGTATCGTAGACGTGCTTGACCGAACCGAATTTGGTGCGTTTCTTGGTCCGGTTGGTCGCGCTCATGTCGAGCTTCGAGGCCGGATACCAGCTCTCGAGAATTGCCTTCGAAGCGGCCGAATAGCGATGGGTAATCAGCTCGACGGTTAGGTCGAGATCGGCGACGCCGGCGAGCGCCTGCGCGACATCGGCGATCAGCTGGCCGTACGCCTCGCGCCAGCCGTCGGCGGCGATGATCGGTGCGATCGTCAGCCCGACGAGATAACCCGCATTGGCCATCCGCCGCAGCGCCACCAGTCGCTGCGCCACCGCGCTGGTACCGCCCTCGAAGCGCGCGAACGCCGCGGGGTTGAGCGACACCCGCATGCGCGTCCGGCGCTGGTGGTCGAGGCCGAGCAGCGGCCCGACCGAAGCAAATTTGGTTGTAAAGCGCAGCTGCGCCTCGGCCCCCCACCCTCCAAAATGCGCGATCAGCGCGGCCAGAGACCCAGTCAGATGTTCGATGCCAAGCGGGTCGGTGTAGCACGAGGCCTCGAACGTCGTGCCTTCATGGACGCGGACTTTCGAGCGCGAGGTGATTGTCCCCTGCCCGAGATAGCCTGGCAGCGCCGCGAAAACTTCGGGCAAATTTGCATAGGCGCGGGTAATCGGCGGTCCCTTGAGCGAGCCAGCAAGATAGCAATAGCTGCAGTGCGCCGGACACCCCTGCGCCAGATCGATCCGCCAGTCAGCACTCGGCGCGATCGGCTGGAACTTCAGCTTGCCCGGCGACGCGACGACGACCGCCAGCGTCGACTTCGCCTCGGCGTAGCCGCGCCGCGGATCATCGTCGGCAGGCGGCGGCAGCCGGTCGTTCGATAGCTCGATAACATTGAGCCCGAATGCCGCGGCGCGTGCGGCGATCGCGCGACCGTGCTCCCACGCCAGCGCCGAGCGCGTCAGCAAGACGCGCTTGGGCCGCCAGTCACGGCCTGCCTCAACGAGTTGTACCGGATCGTCCATCCGCCACGGAACTCACAGGAGGGCGATCGGTTCACGCCTGCGACGGCACCGCAGGATTGTCGAAGGTAGGCCGAGGCCAACCCTGCCCTACTCGCTCCAGTCGAGCCCGATATCGCGGTAGACTTCGCGATCGTCGGCCCAGTCGGGCTTGACCTTTACATGCAGGAACAGATGGATCTTGCGTCCCGTCAGTTCGGCGATCGACGCCCGCGCCGCCTCGCCGATCGCCTTGATCCGCGCGCCCTTGGCACCGAGGACGATCGCCTTCTGGCTGTCGCGCTCGATCAGAATTTGCTGGTGGATGACGATCGACTTGTCGCGCCGCTCTTCCCACTTCTCGGTCTCGACCGCGCTGGCGTAGGGCAGCTCGGCATGGAGCTGGAGATACAGCTGCTCGCGGGTCAATTCGGCGGCGAGCAGGCGGGTGGTCGCATCGACCAGCTGGTCGGCCGGATACTCCCATGCCGCTGTGGGCACTGCCGTCGCCAACGCCTCCTTGAGCTCGGGGACGCCGTCACCGCTGTCGGCGGCAATGAAGAACGTTTCGGTAAACTTCGCCATCGCATTGGCGTGCGCCGCCAGATCGAGCAGCCGGCCCTTGTCGGCGATGTCAACCTTGTTGAGCGCCAGCAGCTTGGGCTCGGTGCGGTGTTCGAGCGCGCTCAGAATGGTGCTGGCGTCGGTCTTGAAGCCAGCCTTCGCATCGACGACGAAGACGATCAGATCGGCTCCGTGCGCACCTTCCCACGCGGCGCGCACCATCGCCCGATCGAGCCGCCGCCGCGCTTCGAAAATGCCCGGCGTATCGACCAGCAGCAGCTGCGCGTCGCCCTCGATCGCGATGCCCATCAGCCGCGTCCGCGTCGTCTGCACCTTGGCGCTGACGATCGCGACCTTCTGCCCGACCAGCGTATTAACCAGCGTCGACTTGCCGGCGTTCGGCGCACCGACGATCGCGATGGTGCCGCAGCGTGTCGTTACCGTGTTGGACACTGGGATGCCGGGCGTTGCCGTCGTGGTCATTAAGTGAGCCTTTCGAGCATGGCGACTGCCGCCGCTTTCTCCGCCTCGCGCTTGTTCGACCCGTCGCCGGTCACCGGCTCCTGCCCGCGCACAACGACGCGCACCCGGAAACGCGGCGCGTGGTCGGGACCAGTGCGCTCGACGAGCTCATACGTCGGAGCCTGGCGGCTCTTGGCGAGCGCCCATTCCTGCAGCCGCGACTTTGGATCGACCAGCAGCCGCGGTCCGGCTTCGAGCAGCGCCCCCCAATAGCGGCGCACGAAAGCGTCCGCCGCGGTCCAGCCGCCATCGAGGAAGATCGCCGCGACGATCGCTTCGGCGATGTCGCCGAGGACATTGTCCGAGTGGCCTAGTCCCTTCTGGCGTGCAACCTTCTCCATGAAGAGTTGCTCGGGTACACCGAGCGCGCGCGCCACTTCGGCGCAGGCCGGCCCTTCGACGAGGCCGTGGTAGCGCGCCGTCAGCCGCCCCTCGGGCTCGTCATAGTCGCAATACAGCCACGTCGCGACGACGCAGCCGAGCACCCGGTCGCCGAGGAATTCGAGCCGCTGATAGTCGTCACGCGCGCTGCTGCCGGAATTGCTGCCGCCGGCTTTGGTGCCGGCCGACATGCTGCCTCCCAACACGCTGCCATGCGTCAGCGCCCGACGCAGCAGTCCTAGATCGCTGAAATCATATCCAAGCGTCTCGCGCGCCCAGCCGGCCAGCTCGATGTCGCTCACAAACGCTGCCCGATCCGATACAGCCGCAGCGTCGCCAGCCAGTGCCAAGGTGCGCGACCGCGACGCGCCGTATCGACCGAGAAGAAGATTCGGTCGGCCCGACCGACGATGTTCTCGGCGGGGACCATGCCAACGCCGCCCTGCGCTACCGTCAGCCGGCTATCAGCGCTGTCGTCGCGGTTGTCGCCTGCCACGAAATAATGGTCCGGTGGCACAGTCACCAATGGCGTATTGTCGGTGCTGCCGTCACGGACCTGATCGAGCACCGCATACGACCGCGCGTCGATCGTCTCAATATATTGCGCGATGCGGCAGGTTTCGGTGCCATCGGTGGCGACGCGCTGATTGACGACCTGACGGCAGTCGTCGGCATCGCTGGGCGGCGTTCGGAAGTCCGCGACGCGGCGCTTTGGTACCAGTGTTCCGTTGAGCTCGACCTGGCCATCGACGACCCGCACCAGATCGCCGGGCAAGCCGATGATGCGCTTGATGAAATCGGTGCGATTGTCGCCGGGCGTCTTGAACACAACGATGTCGCCGCGTCGCGGTTCACCGCCGCCGAGCCGCCCGTCGAACAGCGGCAGCCCGAGCGGTAATGAGTAGCGGCTATACCCGTAAGGCCATTTGGCGACGAACAAATAGTCGCCCGCAAGCAGCGTCGGCAGCATCGACTGCGAGGGGATGTCGAACGGCTCGAACACCAGACTGCGCAGCACCAGCGCCAGCAACAGCGCCGCCGCCAGCAGCCGGGCGATGCTGCTCAGCCAGCGATACTGCAGCTGCGCCCGGGCGAAATGGCGGCGGCGAACCGGATCGGATGGCAGCGACGTCATACCATCGCAGGCTTGGCGCGGGCCGGGACGCAGTGTCAAGACAGCGGGGCCGGCAGTGCCTCAGTTTGAATAACCGGTTGGGCAAACAGCGGACGACCAGCTTGGAATACGATAGCGGAAAACGGCCATCAACGAGCGTATGGCTTTGCGCCATCGTCGGTTGTCCGGATGATCTTAAGTCGTCTGGAAAACGTTAGGAGGCGTTGACAAAGGGGATCCTCAACGAGGCTCGGTTCTGATTCAACGCGACTTTTGCGGAGTCTATTTGATATGCGGTTTGGCGAACGACGAGGAGTCGTCCTGTCTTGAGCCAGTCGTGACCGAGCTCGGCGCCTGGAGCGTTCCGCACCGAGGAACCACCGCCTTGTTTTGGATGGGGTCTTCTATGCTGCGCGGACAGGCATGGCCTGGCGCGATCTGCACGAGCACTTCGCCAAGCGCCTGAGCGTCCGGACCAAGGCCTCGGCCGTACCGTTCGACTGCGGACTTTCAATGGGCGTAGTGCACATTACTAGGCCAGCGTCGCGGGCGAAACGGCGCGTGTCATGTGCGGTATAGCAGCTCCCGTTGTCGGTAATCCCCTTGATCGGCTTTGCGAGCTCGGTCGCCTGCCCGAACCGTTGTTCGATACTCATCACCATCAGGTCGCGGACGTCGCCGGCGCTGATGCCGCCGATCGCCGCAACGAGGTCGCCGTCGGGCAACGGCGGCCGCCCCTGTCGCTGGTGCGGGCCGGTTCGGAGGGTTGCCCACAGGGGCGGGCGCGAGACGCCCATGGAGGCGACGCCGGCACGACCTCTTCGCCCGCGCCGACCGCGGTCAACGCAGCCTGGGCTATCAGTCGACGCCATGCGAAGAGCTGATTGTCGGCGATGCCGTGACGGCGCGCGATCAGTGACACCGAGTGGCCCGGCAGATGCGTCCCCTCGACGATCCGAACCGCCTCGGGCATCCACCGCCCGCGGCGCTGTACGCCAAGCCCCTCGGCCCGGCCGACCCAGCCACCATCCTAGTACCGGCTAGTCATAGTGTCAGTCATAATCCTCACACTTCCATAAGTACGAGTCATATCAAGTAATTTAGGAGACTTATTCAATGTATAGCCTTCGATTACGCCAGTTATTGTTTCGATGTGCTATTATTCGCAACTATCCGAACACACGGAATTAATATGCATCTACCACCAGGAAGATAGAATTCCGCAATTGTCAACGCCGGCATAAAAGTGGGCCAACCACCGGTTTAAAAACGGGCCAGTTGGTTCAAACAAAAAGCCTCGTGTTGAGGCTGGGCGTGATCGGCTG
>JAYTHJ010000151.1:0-4990 GCA_043732725.1 Sphingomonadaceae bacterium
GGATGGCGACGCCGGGCGGCCGCAAGGTGCTGGCGAACCGCCGCGCCAAGGGCCGCGCCAAGCTGAGCGCGTAGCCCGGATCGAGACGGTCAAGGCACGGCGAGACTTCCTTGCTGCTAACCGCGCCCGGCGGGCGGCGACACCGGCCTTCGTGTTGCTGGTCCGTCATCGCGACGATCATGACCCGGCGATGCGCGCCGGCTTCACGGTTACCAAGAAGATCGGCAATGCTGTCGTTCGCAACCGGATCAAAAGGCGGCTACGTTCGCTCGTGCGGCAGGTGTTGCCGGTTGCGGGAAGTGCCGGGGCTGACCATATCCTGATCGGGCGCAGCGACGCGCTGGTCCGCCAATTCGCGGTACTGGCGCTCGATCTGAAAGGGGCACTCAGGCGATGCGGCGTAGCGCTCTAACAGGCCTGCCCGCGTCATTGCTGACCTTGCCGGTGCGCCTGTACAAGGTTGCCGTGTCGCCGTTGTTGCCGGTCAGTTGCCGATTCCAACCAAGTTGCTCGACGTACGCGATCGACGCCATAGAACAGCACGGCGCGTGGCGCGGCGGCGGTCTGGCGCTGCGGCGGATATTGCGCTGTCACCCGTGGGGTGGGTCGGGCTATGACCCTGTGCCATGATTTCCGATTCGTTTTGCCATGATCTTCAATCTGCTTTGAAGGCGTTATTTTGACCGATCGACGCAACCTCATCCTCACTGTTGTCCTGTCGTTGCTGGTGCTGTTCGGCTGGACATGGATGTCGGATCGCTACTTCCCGCAGTCCAAGCGCGCCGCGCCGACCGCGACGATCACTGGGCGCAACACGCCCAATGCGCCGACCAGCGCCACGCCGAGCGACACCGCGCCGGTCGCTGCCGGGAGCGTGCCCGCCGGGGCCGCGCCAACCGGCACGCGCGACCGCATCGCCGTCCTCTCCGAGACGCCGCGGGTGCAGATCGCGACGCCTTTGCTGGCGGGCTCGGTCAACCTGCACGGGGCGCGCATCGACGATCTCGTCATGACGACGCAGCGCGAAACCATCGCCAAGGACTCGCCGCCGGTGCGCCTGTTCACGCCAAGCGGCACCGACGGCGCGTATTTCGCGCAGTTCGGCTGGACCGGCCCCGGCGCGCCGCCGGCAGATGCGCTGTGGACCGCGAGCGGAACCCGCCTGACCCCGGCATTGCCGCTGACATTGCGTTGGACCAGCGCGGCAGGCGTGGTGTTCGAGATCGTGCTGGCGGTCGACGACGGCTATTTGTTCACCGCGACGCAGCGCGTCAGCAATCCCGGCGCGACGACGCTGAGCGTACGGCCGTGGGGTCTGGTATCGCGCACCGGCGAAGGTACAGAGAAGGATGCGCAGAACCTTCACGTCGGACCGCTCGGCGTCCTCGACGGCCAACTGCATGAGGCATCGTACGCCAAGCTGCGAGACGACGGCGCACAAAGTTATCAGACCACCGGCGGCTGGCTCGGGCAGACCGACAAATACTGGCTGGCTGCGCTGATACCCGACCAGTCGGCGCGCATCGTGGCGCGCTATGCCGCCGCTTCTGGCGACCGCTATCAGACCGATTATCTCAGCGCCCCGGTTACCGTCACGTCGGGCAGCAGCGTCGCCACCACGGCGCACCTGTTCGCCGGCGCGAAGGAAGTCCGGCTGCTCGACCGCTACAAGGCGTCACTAAACATCCCGCTGTTCGACCGAGCGATCTCGTGGGGCTGGTTCTGGTTCATCGCCGAGCCGATTTTCCACATCCTCGACTTCCTGTTCCGGCTGACTGGCAACTTCGGCGTCGCGATCATCGGGCTGACGATCGTCGTCAAGACGATCATGTTCCCGGTCGCCGCCAAGCAATATTCGTCGATGGCCAAAATGCGCGTTATCCAGCCACAGATGAAGGCACTTCAAGATAAGTATAAGGACGACAAGCCGCGCCAGCAGACCGAGACGATGGCGCTGTACAAGAAGGAAAAGGTCAATCCGGTCGCCGGCTGCCTGCCGGTGTTCCTGCAGATCCCGATCTTCTACGCGCTCTACAAGACGCTGCTGGTGTCGACCGAAATGCGCCACCAGCCCTTCGTCTTGTGGATCCACGATCTCGCGGCGCCCGATCCGCTGACGCCGGTCAACCTGTTCGGGCTGCTGCCGTTCACGCCGCCGCACGTCATCGCGCTTGGCGTGCTGTCGATCGTGCTTGGCGTGACGATGTACTTTCAGCAGAAGCTGACGCCGACGCCGACGGTCGACCCGGTGCAGAAGCAGATGATGGCGTTTATGCCGTGGGTGTTCATGTTCATCATGGCCTCGTTTGCCGCCGGGTTGCAGCTGTACTGGATCACCAACAACCTGCTCTCGATTGCACAACAGTGGATCATGCTGCGGCGGCACCCGATGCCTGCGACCCCGGCACCGGTTACGTGATCGCGGCAGACCCCGTTGTCGGCTTTGCCGGCGGTGCCGACGATCCCGCCGCGCTGAAGGCCGCGCGCTTCGCCGAGGAGACCGCGCGGCGGCTGTTCGCCGGGCCAGTAGAATTCCTGCTGTCGGCTCCGCGCCTCGAAGTGCTGCCTGCGCCGACGCTGCCCGAGGTTGCCTTTGCGGGGCGCTCGAACGTCGGCAAGTCGTCGCTGCTAAATGCGCTAGTCGGCCGCGCCGGGATTGCGCGCACCTCGAACACGCCCGGCCGTACGCAGGAGTTGAACGTCTTCGAGATCGGCGAACCGGTGGTGTTCCGGCTAATCGACATGCCCGGCTACGGATACGCGGATGCTCCCAAGGACATCGTCCGCAACTGGAAGCAGCTGGTGTTCGACTATCTACGCGGGCGGGCGGTGTTGAAACGCGTGCTGCTGCTGATCGATGCGCGCCACGGCATTAAGCCTGTCGACACCGAGATCATGGGGCTGCTCGACAAGGCCGCGGTCAGCTATCAGCTGGTTCTGACCAAGGCCGACAAAATTAAGCCAACTGCGCTGGCCGCGGTCACCAGCACGGTCGCCGAGCGCGCCCGGAAGCACGGCGCGGCGTTCCCGGTCGTATTGGCGACCAGCGCGGAGAAGGGTGACGGTATCGCCGAACTACGCGCCAGCGTGCTGACGGCGGCGACGGGATAATCATGCTCAAGCTCATCATCGGCAACCGGACCTATTCGTCGTGGTCGCTGCGCGGCTGGCTGGCGTGCAAGTTGTCGGGGCTACCATTCGACACCGAAGTCATCCCGATGGATACTCTCGCATGGGAAAACGGCGCGGCAAAGGGGCTGCTGCCGGCCGACAAGGTTCCGGTGCTGTGGGACGGCGACATCGCGGTCTGGGACAGCCTCGCGATCACCGACTGGCTCGCCGAGCGCGCCGGCAACAACGGCGAGCGCGAGCGGTTCTGGCCGGCAGACCCCGCCGCCAGTGCGCTGGCGCGCTCGATGACTGCCGAGATGCATAGCGGTTTCCAGGCACTCCGCAGCGCTTGCGCGATGAACCTGCAGCGCGACTATCCCGATTACACTGCTCCGCCCGAGGTGCTCGCCGACGTGGCGCGTATTGATGCGCTGTGGACCGACGCGCGGACGCGCGTCGGGGACACGGCTGGCAATACTGGCCCGTTCCTGTTTGGTGGCTTCAGCGCCGCCGACGTGATGTATGCGCCAGTAGCGACGCGCTGCAAGACGTTCGGACTGCCGCTGAGCGACATCGGTGCGGCCTATGTCGCGGCTGTTCTCGCGCACCTGTGGCTGGTCGAGTGGACGGCCGCAGCGCGCGCCGAGACCTATCCATTCAATCGCGACTATGCCAAGTCAGCGGGCGGTTTGATGGGTGGCGTCCCGGCCCGGTGAGCTGCAGCGCGTCCGACCCGCTCGCCTTGGCGCAGGACCTGATCCGTTGCGCCAGCGTTACGCCCGCCGACGCGGGCGCGCAGGACGTGCTTGCGGCAGCGCTCGAAGGCATCGGCTTCACCGTCCACCGGCTCCGCTTGGGAGCGGCTCCCGATGGCCCCGTCAACAACTTGTTCGCGACAATCGGCAGTGGTCCGCCGCACTTCGCCTTTGCCGGACACACCGATGTCGTCCCCGCCGGCGACCGAGCGGCGTGGAGCGTCGCGCCGTTCGCCGCGACGGTCACCGATGGTCAGCTCGTCGGGCGCGGTGCCGCAGACATGAAGGGCGCGATCGCCGCTTTCGCCGCCGCCGCCGCGCGGACGGTGGCGCAAGGCTTCACCGGCACGCTCAGCCTTATCGTCACCGGCGACGAGGAAGGCCCGGCGACGTTCGGCACCGCGCCGCTGCTCGAGTGGATGGCGGCGAACGGCCACGTCCCCGACATGTGCCTCGTCGGCGAGCCGACCTCACACCAGCGGCTTGGCGATACGATCAAGATCGGCCGCCGCGGCTCGCTGAACGCGTGGATCACCGTCTACGGCGCGCAGGGCCACGTCGCCTATCCCGCCCGCGCCGACAACCCGGTCACCAAACTCGTCGCTATCCTCGGCCAGCTCAAGGCCCGCCGACTCGACGCGGGCAGCGCGTGGTTCGACGCCTCGAACCTCGAGGTCACCGATATCGCCGCCGGCAACCTTGCCGAGAACGTCATCCCGGCGCAGGCAAGCGCGCGGCTCAATATCCGCTTCAACGACCTGCAGCATGGCCCTGACCTCGAGGCGTGGCTCCATACTGTCGTCGCGGCGGCGGCACCCAGCGCCGACGTCGTCGTCCGCATCTCGGGCGAGGCGTTCCTGACTCCCCCGGGCCCGCTGTCGAGCCTCGTCGCCGACGCGGTCCACGCGGTTACCGGCATTATCCCGGCGCTGTCGACCACCGGCGGCACCTCCGACGCCCGCTTCATTCGCCGCCGGTGTCCCGTTGTCGAGTTCGGGCTGGTTGGCCAGAGCATGCACAAGGTCGACGAGCATGTCGCGGTAGCCGATCTCGCGACGCTGACCGGCATATACGCGAGCGTGCTGGCGCGGGTGTTCCAGATAACGCCGATGATCTAAGCGAAA
>JAYTHJ010000152.1:0-15122 GCA_043732725.1 Sphingomonadaceae bacterium
GAAGTCGGCTTCGTCGCGGCGGGCGGGATCTACCGCGTCCGGCGCAATCTCGATGCGATCGTCGCGCGCGGCATCGAGGCCGACGCGCACGTCAGCGCAGGCGCGTGGCGGCTCGATGCGTCGTACGCTTACACCCATGCCCGCATCCGCGCCGCGGTGCTGGCGGCGACGCTGAACGGTCTGCCGCCAGCGCTGACCCCGGCGCAGCAGGCGAGCGCGACGCTCGGCTGGGTGCCGTGGCAGGGCGCGCTGATCGCGCTGACCGGGCGCTACTCGGGCGCGCAGAACGAGGACGACCTCGGCGCGCGCCACCTGAACGATGCCGCGGCGTTCGACGCGGTGATCCTGCTGCCGGTGCGGCGCGGCGTGTCGCTGACGCTGCGGGGCGAGAATCTGACCGATACGCTGATCGAGTCGGGCATTTCGACCACCGGTATTGTCGACCGCGGAACGCCGCGGGTACTGAGCGTTGGCGTGCGGTTCAGCGGCTAGCGCACCGTCCGTCGTCAGCCCGCTGCCGCCACCTCGCTGCCGCACCTCGCGCACCGTGCCGCGGATGATCGGCAGCTACATCACCGGCGTCACGACGCGCGACAGCAATGTCGAGCTGATGAGCCCGCCGATGATCACCCAGGCGAGCGGCCAGTACAGCCCCGACCCTGACAGCGCTAGCGGCAGCAGGCCGCCGACCGCGGTGACGCTGGTTAGCGGTACAGGCAGTAAGCGCATCTTGCCGACCCGCTCGATGGCATCGCGCAGCGCCATGCCGTACCTTCGGGCGCATGAACCTCGACGAGGAAATGCGGCGTCCCGACGGCCGGAAACAGGCTCAGACCGGTCAATGGTACGAGCGCGAACGAGGCGGCACAAAGCCGCAGCGCAGCGCTCAGCGTGCGCCACGGGCGGGTCAGCGAGCGCTCAAGCGACGCCGATAACCTTCCGCGGGTAGATCGCACCACCACCGATTTGATGGCGACCCGGTCTGATGTCGCGCATGACGCGGTGGCAAGACTGGCCTGCGGCGGCCAAACAAGTCGAAGACATCATCGTGCGGCGAGGGCAAGCCGATAAGCGCGGCCGTGGCGGCGCGCACTACGTATCGCCGCGGCAGGGTGTATTTCGTCCCTCCCCGCATCCGTCGTGAGGAACGCGGCGTATTAATATGAGTTTGCAGATCTACGCCGCTTAGGCTTGAATCTTGCGAACGGGGAGTGCCGCTATGCCTTGCTTGATCGTCTCATCTGGAGCTCGCCTGCCGCTCGCGGCGCTCACCAGCTTGCTGATCGCTGGACTTATGCCGACAGTCGCGGAAGCGACCATTTTCCAGCTGACGGGCTCCAACGTCGTCATCGATCAGCCGGCACCGTTGTTTACATCGAACAACGTCACGGGAACGTTGACCCTGGCGGATACGGTCCTGCCCGGTGCCAGCTTCGGCTCGGCTGCGATAATCGCGTTGACGCTCAACTTCGGCGGCATCACCGGCACCCTCGCCGACATCAAGGCAGACATCGCGCCGGAAGACGTGCAGGGGTTCGGGACGCGATCGCTCGATGGTAAAGCCTTTTCGGTGTTCGACCTGCGCTTCGGGTTTGGACCGGCGGTCGCCGGCTGCGGTTTCTTCTGCGCTGGACAGATCGTCCTCAACAGCCCGATCGGCCCGAACGACCCATCCAACTTCTTCGCCCAGAATGATTTGAACGGCGATAGCCTGAGCGTGATACGCAGCTTTACACCCAACTTCGCGATGGTACCCGAGCCGGCGAGCTGGGCGCTGATGATCGCCGGCTTCGGCCTTATCGGTGCCACGTTGAGGTCAAGCCGGCGCGTGTCACGCGAGCGGCACTCGATTAGGGTGCCGCTACCGTTGCTGCCGGTTGTTTGAGTGGAGCAACTCCCAACTCGCTCATCCCGACCGCTGGTGCAGGGATCCACGATCTGCGAGCCGGGGCCTTCGCCAGTGGTCGGGATGAGCGCATTGGATTATGCCTAAACGTAATCACCTCTAGCCGCTCACGCCCATAGCCCAATCAGCGCGGCGATACAGACCAGCAGGAGAAAGGCGTTCACCGCGATCAGTAGCCAGTTCGGCAGCCGGTCGACATTGGGCTCCGGCAGATACCAGCCAGATTTCAGCTCGCGCCACACCGCCGCGATCAGGCAAAAGCCGGCGAAAGCGATCAGGACGCTGCCCGTCACGCCGATCAGCCAGTGCGGGATCAGCTTGTCGAGCAAAGAACGGGCGCCGATCCCCGACGCGAGCGACGCGAGCGACGTCCGCACCCATGCGGCATACGTGCGTTCGGCGGCGAGGATGGTGCGATCGGAGGCGAGCCCGGTGCGGCGGTCGGCGCTGTCGGTCTGCTGGATCGCGCTGTCCTGCAGCACCTCGACGCTTTCGGCGAGCTGGACGTGCGCCGCGGCAATCTTTTTGGTCGGATCGGTCATGACGCTCCCAACGGCCAGAAAA
Source organism: Sphingomonadaceae bacterium (assembly GCA_043732725.1). Classification (GTDB taxonomy): domain Bacteria; phylum Pseudomonadota; class Alphaproteobacteria; order Sphingomonadales; family Sphingomonadaceae; genus Polymorphobacter_B. Next base: position 2,471 of record JAYTHJ010000152.1, read on the forward strand.
GGGCGATCAGCGGCACGCCGGCAAAGACGACGACGAACGAGAGCGGCAGACCCAGCCGCCAATAGTCGCCGAAGCGATAGCCGCCGGGGCCCCTGACCAGCGTATTACATTGATGTCCGATAGGGGTGAGGAAATCGCAACCGGCACCGGTCGCGACCGCCATCAGGAACGGATCGGGGTTGAGGTGGAGCGACCGCGCCACTGCAACACTAATCGGTCCAAGCACAAGCACCGTCGGCGCATTGTGCAGGAAAGGCGAGGCGGCCATCGCTGCGAGCATGAGCGCACCGAGCACCAATATCGGAGCCGCCCCGGTCAGCCCGCTTGCCATCGCCTGCGCAATCAGTGCGGTGCCGCCCGACTCGCGCACGGCCTCGCTGAGCGGCGTCAACGCCCCGATCAGGATCAGCACCTCGGGCTCGAGCGACCCGTAAGCTTCGCGCATTGACAGCGTGCCCGAGACGACCATCAGCACCGCGGCACCGAAAAACGCCGGCGCGACCGGCAGCAGCTTGGTCGCGATCAGCGCGACTGCGACGGCCAGAAGCAACGCGGGGCCGAAGCGTTGCCGCCGGCCGCCGAGCTTGACGGTGCGCTCGGCTAGCGGCAGCAGATCGAGCTCAAGCAGGATTTGCGGCAGAGCGCGTTCGCCGGCTTGCAGCACGAGCACGTCGCCGGCGCGCATCCGGATATCGGACAGCCGCTCGACGATTTGCTCGCCGCTGCGCCCGACGCCGAGCAGCTTGACCCCGAAGCGGTCCTGCAGATCGGCGCGGGCGGCCGACCGCCCGATCAGCAGCGATCCGGGCTGAACCACGGCCTCGACCGAGCGCAACTCTTCGTGCGGCTCCTCCTTCTCGATCTCGCGGACGACACGCTCGGCAGCCAAGGGCAGCCGCGCGAACATCCGGTTGATCGCGGCATCGTCGCCTTCCAGCACCAGGATCGTGCCCGGTATGACCATGGTCTCTGGCGTTACCGAACGCCGCTGCTCGTCGGGCTTGACGATCGCGGTCAGGGTGACGCCGTCCTTGTCGAGTTCGAGGTCGGCAACGGTCGCCAGCGTCGCGGGCCATTCGGATGGCAACACCGCCTCGGTCGCGTAGGCGGTCGCTGCCGTGACCTCGCCGAGGTCGATCTTGCCGACGCGGTCGCGCGGCAGCAGCCGCCACGCCACCGAGACGACGAGCAGCCCGATCGCGGTCAGCCCCAGCCCAACGGGCGCGAAGTCGAAGAACTGGAACGGCTTTCCCATCGTTTCTTCTCGAACCCGGCTGACGATGATATTCGTCGACGTGCCGGCCAGGGTCACAAGCCCGCCGAGCAACGACATGAACGCCATCGGCATCAGCAGCGACGACACCGAACTGTCGCGCTCGCGGCCGAGCCGAATGGCAGTCGGCATCAGGATCGCCAGCGCGCCGACGTTCTTGGTCAGCATCGACAGGATCGCGGTCGCGCCGGCGAGCACCGGAACCTGACGCTGCACCGTGGTCAGCCACGGCAGCACCGGCCCGACGGCTAATTCAATGATCCCAGACCGGCCGACGCCGGCGCCGATCACCAACGCGGCCGCGATGATGATGACGACATCGCTGGTGAAGCCCGAGAAGGCATGCGCGAACGGCACATCGCCGGTCACCATCCCGGCCAGCAAGGCGACCAGCGCGACGACATCGTAACGGAACCGCCCAGACGCAAAGCCCACCATCGCACCGCCGATGATCGCGAACGACAGCGCTTGGGCGGTGGTCAACAAGAGCGCTCACTCCTGACGGCAGCAGCCGACGATAAGCACATCGGGACGCGAGGCGTCGCAACGATGTCGTGTCGCTGAACCCGCTAACGGGCTATCAGCTACTCTCAAATTCCATGATCACCGCATCGACCGCGAGACTGTCCCCAGGCGCAGCGCGGACTTCCTTGACGACGCCCGGCCGTTCGGCGCGCAGGATGTTCTCCATCTTCATCGCCTCGACGGTAGCGAGCGGCTGGCCGACTTCGACCTTGTCGCCGGGCGCGACGGCGATGCTCATCACCAGTCCGGGCATTGGGCAGAGCAGGAAGCGTGACAGGTCGGGGGCGATCTTGTCGATCATATGCCGCGCCAGCACGGCGGCGCGCGGGGTCATGACGCGGACGTCGTGCGCGCTGCCGCGGGTCGTCAGCCGATAACCCACCGCGAGCGGGTCGACAGCGACGACGATCGTGCGGCCGTCGAGCCGTGCCTCGAACTGCGGCTCGCCGACACGCCATTCAGTCGTTACCCGCAGCTCGCGCTCGTCCGCGCCCGGCTCGGATCCATTTGGCGCGCCGATCAGCAGCTCGAAGGCATCGCCGGTGGCCATCACCGACACCGGATAGTCCAGCTTGATCGCAGGCTTGCCACTTGCGACCCGCACCACCCAGTCTTCGCCGAACACCGCGCCGTGGCCGTTCAATTGGCCGTCGATCAGCTGGGCGCGTTCGGTCTCGACGGCGTTGATCACCGCGGCGGTGGCGATCAACGCGTCGGTGATGTCGGGCGTCATCGGTGCGCCGTGGAAGCCGTCGGGGTATTCGTCGGCGATGAACGCGGTCGTCACCGCCTCGCCGGCAAGGAAGCGCGGGTGCTGCATCACTGCAGACAGGAAGTCGATGTTGTGGCCGATGCCGCGGATCAGATAGCGGTCGAGCGCCTCAGCCTGCAGGTCGATCGCTGCACGGCGGGTCGGGGCGTGGGTGATCAGCTTGGCGATCATCGGATCGTAAAAACGGCTGATCTCGCTGCCCTCGACAACGCCGGTATCGACGCGGACGAGGCCTGTCGGACCGCTACCGGTGGCGGGCGGGCGGCACTGTTGTAGGCGGCCGATCGACGGCAGGAAGCCGCGGTACGGGTCCTCGGCATAGACCCGCGTTTCGATTGCGTGGCCGGTCAGCGTCACGTCGCCCTGCGTAAAGCCGAGCAGCTCGCCGGCGGCAACGCGGATCATCGCCTCGACGAGGTCGATGCCGGTCACGCTCTCGGTGACCGGATGCTCGACCTGCAGCCGAGTATTCATCTCGAGGAAGTAGAAGCCGCGGTCGGCTCCGGCGATGAACTCGACGGTACCGGCGCTGTAATAGCCGACGCGACGCGCCAGCTCGACCGCCTGCGCGCCCATCGCGGCGCGCATTTCCGGCGTAACGAACGGCGAGGGGGCCTCCTCGACGACCTTCTGGTGGCGGCGCTGGATCGAGCAGTCGCGCTCGCCGAGGTAGACGAGATTGCCGTGCTGGTCGCCGAGCACCTGGATCTCGATATGGCGCGGCTCGGTGATGAATTTCTCGATGAACACCCGGTCGTCGCCGAAGCTGGCCAGCCCCTCGCTGCGCGTCGACTGGAAACCTTCGCGCACGTCGGCTTCGCTGTACGCCAGCCGCATGCCCTTGCCGCCGCCGCCGGCGCTCGCCTTCATCATTACCGGATAGCCGATTTCGCCGGCGATCCGCACGGCGTGTTCGGTATCGTCGATCTCGCCGACGAAGCCCGGCACGACGTTGACCCCGGCAGCGAGCGCGAGCTTCTTCGATTCGATCTTGTCGCCCATCGCGGCGATGGCACTGGCGGGCGGCCCGATGAAAACGATCCCGGCGGCATCGCAGGCGGTGCGGAAGCTGGCGCGCTCGGACAGGAAGCCATAGCCCGGATGCACCGCCTGCGCGCCGGTGGCGTGGCACGCGGCAATGATCGCGTCCCCGAGCAGGTAGGACGCCGCCGCTGGCGGCGGCCCGAGCCGGACGGCCTCGTCGGCCATCTCGACGTGCAAGCTGGCGGCGTCAGCATCCGAATAGACCGCGACGGTGGCAATGCCCATCGCGCGCGCCGAGCGGATGACCCGGCAGGCGATCTCGCCGCGGTTGGCGATCAGTATCTTGTCGAACATCGGCGCTGGGGCCTTCGCTGAAACCGGGTTGCGGGCGGGGGTGCGGCGACTTGTACGGCGCGCGCGGCGACACGCAACCCCTGCCACCGGCCGTTCGCCTAGGGGTTCTCTTTCAGGTGATCAGCGATCTCGTCGAAGAAGCGTTCGAGGTTGTGGATGACGTTGACCTTGAACTCGTAGTTCACCGCCGGTGACGACGAGTCGATGATCTTCGATTCGTCGACCTTTTCGGTGTAGATCGACGCCAGCGTCTTGACGTATTCGGGGCTCAGCTCGATCTGGTCGAGCTCGTCGAGGATGCGCAGCTGGATGATCATCAGCTGCCGCACCAGCATTTCGAGCGCCGTAATCCGTGCCACCGTGACCACCGGATCGAGCTGGACTTCTTCGCCGTCGGCCATCGCCTACTCCTTGACAGCCGTCCCTAGCGCAAGCCGAGCAACTGCGGCTAGAGCGGCGGCATGGCCCGCATGCTCACCGCCCGCATCGAACGCTTCGCGACCCGCGATGCCTTCATCATCGCACGCGGGACCAAGACGCACGTCGATGTTGTCGTCGTCGAGATTGCCGATGGTGCGCATCGCGGCCGCGGCGAGAGCACGGCGATCTACTACCGCGGCGAGTCCGCAGCGTCGGTGCTGGCAGCAGTTGAAGCACAGCGCGCCGCGGTCGAGGCGGGTGCGACACGCGCCGAGCTGCTCGAGCTGCTGCCGGCCGGGGCGGCACGCAATGCGCTCGACGCGGCGCTGTGGGACCTCGAAGCCAAGGCGTCGGGGGTGCCGGCGTGGCAGACACTGCGGCTGCCAACGCCGCGCCCGATCCTAACGGCGTACACGATCAGCCTCGGCGAGCCTGGCGCGATGGAAGCGGCAGCGCGCCAGGCCGCGCGTTATGAGCTGCTCAAGCTCAAGCTATCCGGTGAAGGCGACCTCGAGCGCGTCGGCGCAGTGCGCCGCGGTGCCCCTGACGCGCGGCTGATCGTCGATGCCAACGAGGCGTGGGCCGGGCACGACATCGAACGGCTGGCACACGGCATGGAAGCGCTGCATGTCGAGCTGATCGAGCAACCGGTCCCGGCCGGTCAGGATGCCTTGCTCGACCACGTCCGCTCGCCGGTACCGCTCTGCGCCGACGAGAGTGTCCACGACCGCGCCTCGCTCGCCGCCGTGGTCGGGCGCTACCGCTTCATCAATATCAAGCTCGACAAGGCGGGCGGCCTGACCGAAGCGCTGGCGCTGGCGCAGGCGGCGAAACAGCGCGGCCTCGGACTGATGACCGGCTGCATGCTGGCGACCTCGCTCGGTATCGCCCCGGCATTCTATGTCGGCATGCAGAGCCAGTTCGCTGACCTCGACGGCCCGCTGCTGATCGAGGACCGGCAGAATGGGCTACGCTTCGAGGGCAGCGACGTGTGGCCGCCGGAGCGGGCGCTATGGGGGTAAGTCTGCGGGTGCGGGGCGTGTCTGTCCACAGCACTAATCGGCGGTTGCTCGAAACACTTAGCCGTGTTTACCGGGATGTACTGAGCAAATCATGAGCGAAGTCCACACCAGCCTAACCGCAGCGGTAACGGCGAGTCGGTTCGAACACCGCAGGAGATGGCCATCGGCATCGGCACTCCCGTGATCGTCGATCGGCAAGGCGAGATCGTGACAATTCGCCCTGCAAAGAAGTCGATGGCTTGGCTGATCAAGCAGCTGCGAACATTGCCCCTGCCGGGCGAAATCGATATTCGTGACCCCATCCAGTTTCCGGAACGGCCCGGCCTCTAAGGCATGACATGGTTGCTCGATACGAACATCATGATCCATTTGAGTGACGGCGAGCGCAGCACGATAGACCGCTTGGTGGGATTGCGCAGCGACTTCGCAATATCGGCCGTCACTCGCGTCGAGCTCGAAGGTGGCGTGTATCGCATCCCGTACCATCCATCGGCACGCCGCCGCGAACGGATACTCTGCTAGCAACGATTGAAGTCATTGCATTCGGCGATGCGGCAGCTGCTGCTTGTGGAGTGATCATCAGTACGATCGGCTTTTCGCGATCACGCATCAACGACCGCATGATTGCCGCAAAAGCACTGATCGCCAATGCCACGCTTCCCACTATGAACGGCGACGATTTCCGCGATATCCCCGGGCTGAAACCGGACGTTTGGCCGGCGGTCTGAACGCCGCCGGCCGAACCTCAATAAACCTCGAACAGCCCCGCGGCACCCATGCCGCCACCAATGCACATCGTCACGACGACGTGCTTGACACCGCGGCGCTTGCCTTCGATCAGCGCGTGGCCGGTCAGGCGGGCACCGCTCATGCCGTATGGATGCCCGACCGAGATCGCGCCGCCGTTGACGTTCAGTTTCTCCTGATCGATGCCGAGCTTGTCGGCGATGTAGAGGACCTGCACCGCAAACGCCTCGTTCAATTCCCACAGTCCGATGTCGTCGATGCTAAGCCCGTGCAGCTCGAGAAGCTTGGGGATCGCGTAGATCGGCCCGATGCCCATCTCGTCGGGCTCGAGTCCGGCGACCGCCATGCCGCGGTATGCCCCGAGCGGCGTCAGCCCGCGCCGCGAGGCTTCGCCCGCCTCCATCAGCACGCTGGCGCTCGCCCCGTCCGACAGCTGCGAGGCATTGCCGGCGGTGACGACGCCGCCGTCGCGCACCGGCTTCAGGCCCTTCAATCCGTCGAGCGTGGTCTCGGGGCGGTTTCCCTCGTCCTTCGCCAGCGTCACCTCGTGCATGGTGACTTCTTTGGTCTCCTTGTTCACCATGCCCATATTAACGGTTATGGGCACAATCTCGGCATCGAAGCGGCCGGCGGCTTGCGCGGCGGCGGTGCGCATCTGCGAACGGTAACCATATTCATCCTGCCGGTCGCGGCTGATGCCGTAGCGTTTGGCGACGGTTTCTGCGGTGTCAATCATCGGCATGTAGATGTCTTTGTGCAGCTTCATCAGCCCGAGGTCGGGATCGACGCGCATCTTGTCGGTCTGCACCATCGAGATCGAATCCTGCCCGCCGCCGACCGCAATCTGCATGCCGTCGACGATGATCTGCTTCGCCGCGGTAGCGATCGCCATCAGCCCCGACGAGCATTGGCGGTCGATCGACTGCCCGGAGACGGTCACCGGCAGCCCGGCGCGGAGCAGCGCTAGCCGGGCGATGTTCGAGCCCTGACCGCCCTGTTGCAACGCCGCGCCCCAGACGACATCCTCGACTTCGGCTCCGTCGATGCCGGCGCGTGCGACTGCATGCTTGATCGCATGTCCGCCGAGCATCGGCGGCGGCGAGGCGTTGAACGCGCCGCGATAGGCCTTGCCGATCGGTGTGCGGGCGGTGGAGACAATAACGGCTTCGCGCATGGGACAGTCCTTATCGTTGGATCAGAGATAGGTGAGGGTAAGCCATTCGGCGGCGAGTGCGGGCTTGGTTTCGCCGTCGATCTCGACGATGACCTGCACCGTCGATTGATAGCCGCCGTCGCTGCGGGCATCGATCGCGCTTAGCGTGAAGTGGCCACGGACACGTCTGCCCGACTTGACCGGGGCCATGAAGCGGACCTTGTTGAGCCCGTAGTTGACGCCCATCCGCGCGCCTTCGATCGCCGGCATCGCCTGGTAACCGAACGCCGAGCACAACGACAGCGTCAGATAACCGTGCGCGATAGTGGTACCGAACGGCGTCTGCGCCGCGGCGACCGGGTCGACGTGGATGAACTGATAATCCTCGGTCACCGCGGCGAACGCATCGATCCGCGCCTGGTCGACAAGGATCCAGTCGGACACCCCGACCTCGGTCCCGATTAGTGCCCGGTAATCATCGAGCGGCAGCGTCTTACGCATCCGGCACTCCCCAAAGTTGGCACGACCTTAGCGCGCGAAAAGTGATTGTCCAACCGGGCGGCGCAGCGGCGCTTGTCGGTCTCGGGTGCTGCAGGTATGGCAAGCGTGTGACTGCGACGTCAGCGGGGAGGTCTGATGGCAACTGTAGCGGCGATCGGCGGGCAGACGGCGGACGACAGCTTCGGGCGCGACCGGCTGGTTATTCTCGCCTCGTCGCTCGGCACGATCTTCGAATGGTACGACTTTTTCGTCTACGGTACGCTGGTGGCTTTGCTCGGGCGGCTGTTCTTTCCCACCGCCAACCCGACGGCGGGGTTGCTGCTGAGCCTCGCGACGTTTGGCGCGGGCTTCGGCGTCCGCCCGCTCGGGGCGTTGCTGTTCGGGGTGATCGGCGACCGCGTCGGGCGCAAGTATACCTTTCTTGCGACGATCACCCTGATGGGCATCTCGACCGCCGCCGTCGGCCTGCTGCCGACGTTCAGTAACGCCGGGCTGTGGGCTCCGGGGCTGCTCGTCGCGCTGCGGCTCGTACAGGGCCTAGCGCTTGGCGGCGAGTATGGCGGCGCGGCCATTTATGTCGCCGAACATGCGCCGTCGGGCAAGCGCGGCTTCTATACCAGCTTCATCCAGGCCTCGGTCGTCGGCGGCTTCCTGCTGTCGCTGGTGGTGACGCTGCTGACGGTATTCGCGCTCGGCAAGCCGGCGTTCGACGCCTGGGGCTGGCGGGTACCGTTCGTCGTCTCGCTGCTGCTGCTAGCGCTGTCGCTCTATATCCGGCTCAAACTGCACGAGAGCCCGGTGTTCAAGGCGATGAAAGCGGCGGGCAAAGTCTGCGAGCATCCGGCCCGCGAAAGTTTCGGCAGCTTACGCAACTGGGGCCCGATCCTCGTCGCGTTGTTCGGGATCTCGGCGGGGCTGACGGTGATCTGGTACACCGCGCAATTCTCGACCTTGTACTTCCTGCAGCAGACCGCGCTGGTTGACGACACGCACGCCAAGCTGCTCAGCGGCACCGCGGCGCTGCTGTCGGCGCCGTTCTTCGTATTCTTCGGCTGGCTTAGCGACAAGATCGGCCGCAAGCCATTGATGGTGACCGGTTACGGCCTGACACTGCTGCTGCTGTTTCCGCTGTTTCACGGGCTTGCCGGGGCGGCCAATCCGGCGCTCGCACGGGCGGCGGCGGCGGCCCCGATCACCCTCGCCGGCGTCGACTGCCGGTTCAATCCGTTCGACAAGCAGCAGGCGACGGCGTGCGGCCAGGCGATGCAATTCCTGTCGGGGCGCGGTATCGGTTTCCACCGCCTCCGGTCGTTCGGCTTGCCCCTCCGTATCAAGATCGGCTCGAAAATCGCGGTCGACCTCGGCAACGTCCACGGCAAGTTCGACAAGGCGCTAGTCGAACAGGCGCTGATCCGCGCTGGCTATCCGACCACGTCCGACCGGGTCGAGCGCAGCGACCTCGGCATCGTGCTGACCGTGCTGGCGATGGGCATCCTGTCGGCGATGACCTATGGGCCGGTCGCGGCGATCCTCGTCGAGCTGTTCCCGGCGCGTATCCGTTATACGTCGATGTCGGTTCCGTATCACATTGGCACCGGCTATTTCGGCGGTTTCCTGCCGCTCATCTCGCAGTACATCATCGCCAAGACCGGCGATCCCTACGCTGGGCTATGGTATACCTTCGCCGTCGTCGCCGTTGCGCTTTTCGTGACCGTCGTCGGGCTCCCCGAAACCCGGCATCGCGATATCGCCGCCTAGCTGCTGGATGGCCGACCGCGGCAAATCGGCGACACTGTGACCGTTGATGCTATCGTGAGGCGTTCCCATATCGTGTGTTGGCGGTTACGATCTGCGTAGCCGAGTGGAGTTACCGATGCAGACAATACCCGTCCTGCCGCTGCGCGATATCGTCGTGTTCCCGCAAATGATCGTGCCGCTGTTCGTCGGCCGCGACAAGTCGGTCAAGGCGCTCGAGGCTGTAATGGAGGGCCCCGAGAAGCAGGTCTTCCTGCTGTCGCAGAAGGATGCCGCGAACGAGGACCCCGCTGGCGATGACCTGTACACCATCGGCACGCTCGCCACGGTGCTGCAGCTGCTCAAGCTGCCCGATGGCACGGTCAAGGTGCTGGTCGAGGGTCAGACGCGCGCTAAGCTCGGCCGCCTTGATACCAACGGCGACTATCTGTCGGCGAGCGTCGAGGAGCTGTCGGAGACGATCGACGACGCGACGCTGGTCGAGGGGCTGGTGCGTTCGGCGGCGAAGCAGTTCGAGGCGTATGCCAAGCTGAACAAGAAGACCGCGCCCGAGATCACCGCACAGATTACCCAGATCACCGATGCCGGGCGCTTTGCCGACGTCATTGCCGCCAATCTGACGCTCAGGGTTGCCGACAAGCAGGCGCTGCTCGGCCAGACCGACATTGCCAAGCGTCTCGAAGCGGTCTTCGGCTTCATGGAAGGTGAAATGGGCGTCCTGCAGGTCGAGAAGAAGATCCGCAGTCGCGTGAAGCGGCAGATGGAGAAGACCCAGCGCGAATATTATCTCAACGAGCAGATGAAGGCGATCCAGCGCGAGCTTGGGGACGGCGACGAGCCCAAGGACGAGACCACCGAACTCGAGGAGAGGATCGCCCGCACCAAGCTATCGAAGGAGGCGCGCGAGAAGGTCATCGGCGAAATGAAGCGGCTGAAGTCGATGTCGCCGATGTCGGCCGAGGCCACCGTGGTGCGCAACTATCTCGACACCATCCTCGCGCTGCCGTGGGGCAAGAAATCGAAAATCAAGCGCGATATCGTCGCCGCGCAAAGTGTGCTCGACGCCGATCATTTCGGTCTGGAGAAGGTCAAGGACCGCATCATCGAGTATCTCGCGGTGCAGGCGCGGACCAACAAGCTCAAGGGCCCGATTCTGTGCCTCGTCGGCCCGCCGGGCGTCGGCAAGACTTCGCTGGGCCGCTCGATCGCCAAGGCGACGGGACGCGAGTTCATCCGCCAGTCGCTCGGCGGTATGCGTGACGAAGCCGAAATTCGTGGCCACCGGCGGACGTACATCGGTTCGATGCCGGGTAAGGTAATCCAGAATCTCAAGAAGGCAGGCACCTCGAACCCGCTGTTCCTGCTCGACGAGATCGACAAGCTCGGCCAGGATTTCCGCGGCGATCCATCCTCGGCGCTGCTCGAGGTTCTCGATCCGGAACAGAATAAGGCGTTCAACGACCACTTCCTCGAGGTCGATTACGACTTGTCGGACGTGATGTTCGTCACCACGGCGAACTCGCTCAACATGCCGCAGGCGCTTCTCGATCGCATGGAGATCATCCAGCTGTCCGGCTATACCGAGCTTGAGAAAGTCGAGATCGCGCGCGCACACCTGCTGCCGAAACAGTATGAAGCGCACGGGCTGGCGAAGTCCGAGTTCAGCGTCACCGACGCCGCGCTTCGTGACCTCGTGCGCTACTACACGCGCGAGGCGGGCGTCCGCACAATGGAGCGCGAGCTGGCCAAGCTGGCGCGCAAGTCGCTGCGCCGCATCCTCGAAGGCAAGGTGAAGTCGGTCACGGTCGATGCCGACAACCTCGCCGAGTTCGCCGGGGTACGGAAGTACAAGTACGGGGTCGGCGAGACCGAGGACCAGATCGGCGCAGTCACCGGTCTGGCGTGGACCGAGGTCGGCGGCGAGTTGCTGACGATCGAGGCAGTCACCGCGCCCGGCAAGGGGCTGATCAAGACGACCGGCAAGCTTGGCGATGTGATGACCGAATCGATCCAGGCAGCGCTGAGTTTCGCCAAGGCACGCAGCGTCCAGTACGGCATCAAGCCGTCGCTGTTCGACCGCAAGGACATCCACATCCACGTTCCCGAGGGCGCGACGCCGAAGGACGGCCCGTCGGCGGGTGTTGGTATGGTCACCGCGATCGTCTCGACGTTGTCGGGCATCGCAGTCCGCAAGGATGTTGCGATGACCGGTGAGGTGACGCTGCGCGGCCGCGTGCTGCCAATCGGTGGTCTCAAGGAGAAGCTGCTGGCGGCGTTGCGCGGCGGCATCACCACGGTGCTGATCCCGGCGGATAACGAGAAGGATCTCGTCGAGATCCCGAAGACGATCACCGACGGCCTGCGGATAGTGCCGGTGTCGCACGTCGACCAGGTGCTGGCGGAGGCGCTGGTCGAGCCGCTGGTGCCGATTATCTGGACCGAAGCCGACGAGCTTGCCGCACGCCCGACGCCGATGATGCTCGCCGAAACCGGTGCGCTACGTCACTGACGCGTCCGGCCCGGCAGCGGTACGAAAGAGAAACCGCGCTTTGGCGCGGTTTCTTTTTGACACGCGCCGCCGCCCGTTTCTACATGATCTCATGCCGGTCGGGGATGAGTCGCTTCGTCGTGCAGCTTTGGGGGCGGGCGTGAATAAACAAGACTTGATCAATACGGTGGCCGGCACGAGCGGCCTCGGGCGCAACGACGCCGGCAAGGCCGTCGAGGGCGTTTTCGAGGCGATCACCGCCGCACTGAAGGACGGCGACGAGGTCCGTATCGTCGGCTTCGGGACATTCCTCGCCGGTGCCCGCAAGGCCTCGACGGGGCGCAACCCCCGCACCGGCGAACCGATGGACATCGGTGCCAGCGTCCAGCCCAAGTTCAAGGCGGGCAAGGCACTGAAGGACGCGTGTAACTAATTGACTCAGCTCATTTGCGTGATGTTTACCGCGAATTGGTCTCAGGCCGTCGTGCGGCCGAGGTCACAACATCAAGCACATTCTTCTGTTGACAAGAGTGCCTATATGGCGACGACACAAGGCGTACACGGCTAGCCCGGATTATTCACCGGACGGTCTGTTTGGGGGTGGCGAGCGTAGCTTAACTCTTTGATCTGATGTAGAGAATGGGTATCGACGCCGTTC
>JAYTHJ010000153.1:0-4973 GCA_043732725.1 Sphingomonadaceae bacterium
GGGTGCGACTGCAGCTTAATGGCGGTGTCGGCCGAGCCGGTGAACGACACCACGTCCTGCCCCGTCAGATGGTCGAGCAGGTCGCCGACGCCGCCGACGATCAGCTGCAAGGCGCCGTCGGGCAGCACGCCCGCCTCGATCATGATTCGGAACGCGGCTTCGGTCACATACGCCGTCGCCGAAGCCGGCTTGACGATCGCCGGCATCCCCGCGAGCAGCGTTGGGCCGAGCTTCTCGAGCATGCCCCAGACCGGGAAGTTGAAGGCGTTGATATGCACCGCGACGCCGTGCAGCGTCGTGTAGACATGCTGGCCGATGAAGCTGCCACGCTTGCTGATCGACTCGACGCCGCCGTCGATCAGGATCGTGTCGTCGGGCAGCTCGCGGCGACCCTTCGAGGCCATCGTGAACATCGTCCCCGCGCCGCCCTCGATGTCGACGGCGTTGTCGGCACGGGTGCCGCCGGTCGCCCACGACAGCGCATACAGCTCGTCCTTGCGCGCCATGATCGCCTCGGCGAGCGTCTTGAGCATTCGGGCGCGGGCGTGAAACGTCATCGCCCTCAGCGCCGGGCTGCCAACGGTGCGCGCGTGGCCCAGCATCGCCTTGAAGTTCAGCTCCGCGCTGCCGATCTGGGCGACGACCGCGCCGGTGATCGCCGAGCGCAGCAGCGCCGTGCCGCCGGTCGCGGTGACCCAGCGATCGGCAGCGTAATTGCGGAGCGTGGTGGTCATCGGAGTTTCCAAGCTTGGCGGGGCGCGTTAGGTCGTTATGCGATCATAGTCGAGGAGACCAGCGGTGGCGGAAGCCTTTATCTGCGACGCGGCGCGCACGCCGATCGGGCGCTACGGCGGCGCACTGGCGCATGTCCGCCCCGACGACCTGCTCGCCGGCGTGTTACGCGCGCTGCACCACCGCAACCCGCACGTCGACTGGACGCAGCTCGACGACGTTATCATCGGCTGCGCCAATCAGGCGGGCGAGGACAACCGTAACATCGCCCGCCAGGCGGCGCTGCTCGGCGGGCTCGGCGAGACCGCGCCGGGCACGACGATCAACCGCCTGTGCGGCTCGGGCATGGACGCGGTGGCGATGGCGGCGCGCGCCATCCGCGCCGGCGAGGCCGAGCTGATCGTCGCGGGCGGCGTCGAAAGCATGAGCCGCGCACCGTTCGTTATGCCCAAGGCCGATAGCGCGTTCAGCCGGATCACCGCCGTGCAGGATACGACGATCGGCTGGCGCTTCGTCAACAAGGCATTCAAGCACCAGTTCGGCACCGACGCGATGCCCGAAACCGCCGAAAACGTCGCTCGCGAGTTCGATGTGTCGCGTGCCGATCAGGACAGGTTCGCCGCCGAGAGCCAGCGCCGCGCCGCGGCGGCGCAAGCCGTGGGGCGCTACGAGGCCGAGATCGTCGCGGTCGAGATCCCGCAGCGTACCGGCGACCACCTGCGCGTCGACCGCGACGAGCACCCGCGCGCCACCAGCGTCGAAGCGCTGGGCAAACTGAAGCCGATCGTCCACGCGGATGGCACCGTCACCGCGGGTAACTCTTCGGGGATCAACGACGGCGCGGCGGCGATCATCGTCGCCAGCGCCGCGGCCGCCGAGCGTCACGGGCTGACGCGGCGCGCGCGGGTGCTCGGCGGCGCGGTGGCGGGCGTGCCGCCGCGGATCATGGGCATCGGTCCGGTGCCGGCGAGCCGGAAGCTGCTGGCGCGGCTCGGGCTCGGCATCGGCGATTTCGACGTGATCGAGCTCAACGAGGCGTTCGCGGCGCAGGGCCTCGCGGTACTGCGCCAGCTCGGGCTTCCGGGCGATGCGGCGCACGTTAACCCGAACGGCGGTGCGATCGCGCTCGGCCATCCGCTCGGCATGTCGGGCGCGCGGCTGGTGCTGACCGCCACCGAGGAGCTGGTGCGGACCGGCGGCAGCCGCGCGCTGTGCACGATGTGCATCGGCGTCGGGCAAGGGATCGCATTGGTCATCGAGCGCGCTTGATGCGGGCGAGAGACCAGTTGGTTCGTTGATCGATTGGCCGTCTAAGCCTATGTATGACGTCGAAGTATTGGGAGCGCCGGCGATGTATACGACCGATATGAGCAAGGTTGACGCCAAGGCCGTCGATGCCACGCCCGTCGTCCAGCTCCACCGCGAAGACCCGGCACTGGTCGCGGCGTTCGAAGCGCGCGTCGCGGCGGACGAGTTCATCGAGCCCAAGGACTGGATGCCCGACACTTACCGCAAGACGCTGGTGCGGCAGATCTCGCAACATGCGCATAGCGAAATCGTCGGCATGCTGCCCGAGGGCAACTGGCTGTCGCGTGCGCCGTCGCTGCGCCGCAAGGCGGTGCTGCTGGCGAAGGTTCAGGACGAGGGCGGCCACGGGCTTTACCTGTACTGTGCCGCCGAGACGCTCGGGACTAGCCGCGACGAAATGATCGACGCGCTCCATAGCGGCCGTGCCAAATATTCGACGATCTTCAACTATCCGACGCTGACATGGGCCGACATCGGCGCGATCGGCTGGCTGGTGGACGGTGCGGCGATCATGAACCAGGTGCCGCTGCAGCGCACGTCATATGGCCCGTACGCCCGCGCCATGGTCCGCGTCTGCAAGGAAGAGAGCTTCCACCAGCGCCAGGGCTATGAGATCATGATGGCGATGGCGGGTGGCACGCCCGAGCAGAAGGAAATGGTGCAGGACGCGCTCAATCGCTGGTGGTGGCCGTCGATCATGATGTTCGGCCCGCCTGACGACAACTCGCCGAACTCGGCGCAGTCGATGCGCTGGCGGATCAAGCGCGACAGCAACGACGACCTGCGCCAGAAATTCATCGACGCGACCGTGCCGCAGGCCGAGTATCTCGGACTTTCGATCCCCGACGCCGACCTCAGGTGGAACGATGCGCGCGGTGCATACGACTATGGCGCGATCGACTGGGAGGAGTTCTACGCCGTCGTCCGTGGCGAAGGCCCGCTCGCCAAAGAGCGCCTGAAAGCGCGCCGCGCCGCGTGGGACGAGGGCGCGTGGGTCCGCGATGCCGCCGCCGCGCACGAGGTCAAGCGCGCCGCGCGGCTGGCTGCCTGAGTGCGGTCATGAGTCAAGACTGGCCGCTGTGGGAGGTGTTCATCCGCGCCCGCGGCGGGCTCAGCCACAAGCACGCCGGCTCGGTTCATGCCCCCGATAGCGAACTCGCGCTGCGCCATGCCCGCGATGTCTACACGCGGCGGATGGAAGGCGTCAGCCTGTGGGTCGTCAAGTCGAACGACATTATCGCCTCGGACCCCGGCCAGTCGGGACCTTTGTTCGAGCCCGCGGAGAACAAGATCTACCGCCACCCGACCTTCTACAAGATCCCCGACGTGCTGAAGCATATCTGATGCCGTCGCTGCCGACGATCGAACCCGATGTCGAGGCGCGCGCGGCGGGGCCGCATGCGGCAGGAAGCTTTGACGCGCCGGTTGCCGAGACGCATCCGCGCCTGCTCGCCGAATATGCGCTGCGGCTCGGCGACGACAGCCTGATCCTCGGCCAGCGGCTGAGCGAGTGGTGCGGCCATGCCCCGGCGCTCGAAGTCGACCTGTCGCTCGCAAACTTCGCGCTCGACCTGATCGGGCAGGCGACGCTGCTGCTCGGGCTGGCTGGCGCGGTGGAGGGCAGGGGCCGCGACGCCGACCGGCTGGCGTTCCACCGCGATGTGCTGCAGTTTCGCAATTGCCTTCTGGTCGAGCAGCCGAACGGCGACTTCGCGCAGACGATGGCGCGGCATTTCCTGTTCTCGACCTACCAACACGCGATGTTCGCGGCGCTGGTACGCTCGACCGAACAGCGGCTGGCGGAGATTGCGGCAAAGGCGGTCAAGGAAATCCGCTATCACGCCGAACTCGCCGCCGAATGGGTGATTCGGCTCGGCGATGGCACCCCCGAGAGCCACAAGCGCATGGCCGACGGCCTCGACTGGTGCTGGCGATTTGTCGACGAACTGTTTCAGATGGACGCGATCGAGACAGAGTTGGCGGCGCGCGGCATCGCGGTCGACAAGGCGGCGCTGCGCCCTGGCTTCGATGCGACGGTCGCCGCCGTGATGAACACCGCGACGCTCCCCGCACCGGTCTATCCACGCGCGGTCGTCGGCGGCCGCGTCGGGCATCACACCGAGCATCTCGGACATTTGCTCGCGCCGATGCAGTATCTGCAGCGCACGTATCCCGACGCGGTCTGGTGAAGTGACCGCGACGGCCATGCGCGGCGCCTCGCACGATGTGACCGGAGGCGACTTGCTTCGCGTGGCGGACAGTGAGCCGGTCGGCGGCGGCTTCGAGGCGCGCATCATGGCGGTGCTGCGCACGGTTCCCGATCCCGAAATCCCGGTCGTGTCGGTCGTCGAACTCGGTATCGTGCGCGGCGTCCGTCACGAACCGCCCGCGGTACTGATCACGCCGACCTACACCGGATGCCCGGCGACGCTGGCGATCGAGCAGTCGATCCGCGCCGCGCTCGATGCTGCCGGCTTCTCAGCGGTGCGCATCGAGACGGTGCTGTCGCCGCCGTGGACGACTGACTGGATCACGGACCTCGGCCGCCGACAGCTCAAGGATTACGGTATCGCACCGCCGCCGCCAGGTAGCGCCGCGCGCTCGCTGCACGAGGTCGATGTGGTCGAATGCCCGCGCTGCGGCGGTAACGATACCGTCGAGGTCAGCCGCTTCGGGTCGACGCCGTGCAAGGCGTTGTGGCGGTGCAAGAGGTGTCTGGAGCCGTTCGACCGGTTCAAATGCCATTAGATTCTCTGCATTTGGAGTGAACCAAAACCCGCTCATCGCGAGCTTTGGTCGAGGGACCCACGATCGTCGTGCGCGGGTCCCTCGATCATGAACGAGGGCGAGCCCGCCGAGGACGGGGGCCTGCGGGGCCTGGCGGCGGAGCGCGTCACGGACGACGTCGGCGTCGATGCGGGCAGCGGTACCTG
>JAYTHJ010000154.1:0-4915 GCA_043732725.1 Sphingomonadaceae bacterium
ACCGCCGAGGCGTGCGCCAAGGCCTTTGCGGGCGCGCAGATCGACATCATCGACAAGCTGCCGACGCCGTTCGGGCTGATCCGCGCCGGTGTCGCCCCCGACCACCAGTCGATTAAGGCGGTGACCAAGCGCTACGACGCTACTGCGCTGACCGCCGGCGTGGCATTCGCCGGCCACGTCGACGTCGGGCGCGATGTGTCGATGGCCGAACTGGCGGCGTTGTACGATGCGGTGGTACTGGCGACCGGCGCGCCCGCCGACCGCCCGCTCGGCATTCCGGGCGAAGACTTGCGCGGAGTCATCGGCTCGGCGGCGCTCGTAGGCTGGTATAACGGCCACCCCGACTTTGCCGATCTCGATGTGCCGCTCGACTTGCCGCGAGCCGCCGTGATCGGCAACGGTAACGTCGCGATCGACGTCGCGCGCATCCTCGCCAAGACTCCCGGTGAGCTAACGGCATCGGATATCGCCAGCCACGCCGCGACGGCGTTGTCGCACTCGGCGGTGAGCGACATCCACGTGATCGGTCGCCGCGGTCCGCATCAGGCGAGCTTTACGCCCAAGGAGATGGGCGAACTCGGGCAGCTCGAACGCGCCCAGCCGCGGGTTCAGGCGGCGCATTTGCCGCCGGTCGAACATGACGCGCCGCTCGAACCCGGCCTGCGCAAGACCGTCGGCCACCTGCGCAGCTTCGCCGCCGCGGAGCATGCGAACAAGCCGCTGGCGATCCACTTCGACTTCTTCAGCCGCCCAATATTGATCGAGCGCGGCGACGCTGGACTGCTTCTGACGCTCGAACGGACCCGTCTCGACGACGACGCCGCGGTCGGTACCGGCGAATACTGGAGCCTCGACTGTGGGCTGATCGTGCCTTGTATCGGCTATCGCACGCTGGCGCTCGACGACGTTCCCTACGATGCTCGCGCTGGGCGCTTCGTCAATGACGCGGGGCGGATCGCGGCGGGACTGTACGCCGCCGGATGGGCCCGCCGTGGTCCGACCGGCACGATCGGGACCAACCGCGCCGACGGCACCGCGGTCGCCGAGTGGATCGCGCGCGAGGTTGTCGCGGGCGGCAAGGCCGGGCGCGACGGCTTGCTCGCGCTGCTGCGGACGCGCGGCGTGCGTATGACGGGCTACGCCGACTGGCAGGCGATCGACGCCGCCGAAGTCGCTCGCGCGCGGGCGGGCGCGCCGCGTGAAAAGTTCGTGCGGGTCAGCGAAATGCTTGCGCTGCTGCCGTGACGAGGCTTGCCCGTGCGTGTGGTGTCGGCATAATTGTTTCTCGTCGCGGGTGTTTCGAGAGCCGGCTGGGCACTGCCGTCCCAACAGAAATAACAGATTCAGGAAAGGTCCCGCGGTAATCGTCCGTCCGGGGATCGGCATCTTCTACCCGGGCCGTGGCTACTGGGATGGCCGGGTATATTATCAGCATCGCTATCGCCACCACAACGGCTGGCGCTATCGCTAGTCTAGCCGAGCGCGCGGAGGTGGCGCTGGCCATATTCGCGCGCTAAACCTCACGCCCATGGCCCTCGGTAAGCACATCCTGCTCGACCTGCTGCGTATGAACGGCGTCGAGTTCGTCTTCGGCAACCCCGGCACCACCGAGCTGCCGCTGATGGATGCGTTCGCGGTCGAGACCGGCATCCGTTATATCCTCGGGCTGAACGAGGTCGTCGTCGCGGGCATGGCGGACGGCTATGCGCAGGCGACCGGCAAGCTCGCGGTAGTCAACCTCCACGCCGCGCCCGGCCTCGGCAATGCGATGGGCATGCTCTACAACGCGGCGAAGGCCGGTGCGCCGATCCTCGTCACGGCGGGCCAGCAGGACACGTCGATTGCACTGACCGAGCCGCTGCTGTGGGCCGACCTCGCGACGCTGGCGCGGCCGCTGTGCAAATGGTCGTACGAGGTAACGCGGCTCGCCGACCTGCCGCGCGCCATCCACCGCGCCGCCAAGGTCGCGATGACGCAGCCGACCGGGCTGGTTTTTTTGTCGATCCCCGGCGACGTGCTGACCGATGAGGCCGACCTCGACCTGATGGCTCCGACGCGGATCGGCGGTCGCATTCGCGGCGATGCCGGCGAGATCGCCAGAGCGGCGGCGATGATCGCGGCGAGCCACGCGCCGCTGATCTTCGCCGGCGATGCAGTGCCGCGCTCGGGAGCATATGCCGAACTCGCCGCGCTCGCGGAGCATATCGGTGTGCCGGTCTACCTCGAAGGCATGGCGAACACCGCGGCGTTCCCGTCGAACCATCCGCTGTATGCTGGCAGCGTCGCGCGGATGACGCCGGCGGTGCGTGCGCTAACCGCGAGCCACGACCTCGTCATCTCGATCGGGGCCGATCTGCTGACGCAGTCGCTCGCGGCGGGAACCGAGGCGCTGGCCCCGGGCACGAAACTTATCCACCTCGACAACGACCCATGGGAGATCGGCAAGAACTTCCCCGCGCAGGCGGCGATCCTCGGCGACCCGCAGGCGACGCTACCCGAGCTGACCGCCGCCGTCGCGCAGCGGATGCCGCCCGCCACCGAGCGCCGCGCGAGCGTCGAAGCGGCCCTCGCTGCCAAGCGCGCCGCGTTAACCGCGCAGGCCATCGCCGAGGGCGAGCATCTGCCGCTACGCCCGCTCGCGGTGCTCCACGCCATCGCCGAACTGCTGCCCGACGATGCCATCGTCGTCGAGGAGACGTTGTCGACCGGCATGAACACCATCCGCCAGTTGATGCCCGCGACTCGCCCCGACAGCTGGTTCGGCATGCGCGGTGGCGGTATCGGCGTCGCGCTGCCGCAGGCGATCGGCATCAAGCTGGCGCACCCCGCCCGCACGGTGGTGGCGCTCAGCGGCGACGGCAGCGCGATGTATTCGGTCCAGGCGCTATGGACCGCGGCGCATTACCGGCTCGGGATAATCGCGATCATCGTCAACAATCGCGCGTACCGCATCCTCAAACAGCGCACCCGCGCGCTCGCTGGGCATAGCGCCGCGAGCGATATTTATGTCGGCATGGACCTGACCGACCCGCCGATCGACTTCGTCGCGCTGGCGGCGGCGCAGGGAGTGGCGGGGGTGCATGTCTCGACGTTGCCCGAATTGCGCGCGGCGGTAGCGCGCGGGCTGGCAGGGCAGGGGCCGCTGTTGATCGAGGTGGCGATGGCGGGCGAAGTGTGAGTCTCGTCTAACCCTCCGCCGCCTCCAGCGCTTCGCTCGCCGCCATCCAATTCGCTTCGGCCACCGCCAGCGTACGCTCGACCTCGGCGCGGGTCTTCATCAGCGCGGTGACGTTCGCGCCCTTGTCGGGCCCGGTCGCCGCCGCCGGGTTCAGCAGCACGCCGTCAAGCTGGTCGCGGCGTTTGGTCAGCCGCGCCATATCGGCTTCGGCCTCACGCGTGGTCCGCCGCAGCACCACGGTCGACGCGCGGCCGGCGGCGGCATCGCGGCGGACGTCCTTGGCGTTGACGGGCCTGGCCTTCGGAGCTTCGGGCCGCGCGTCGCCCTTGCCCAGGATCATATCGGTATAGTCGTCGAGGCTGCCCGCGTACTCATGTGCGCCGCCGTTATCGACCAGTACGAGGCGATCCGCCGTCGCTTCGAGCATATGGCGGTCGTGGCTGACGACGACGACCGCGCCGCCGTAATCGGCGAGCGCCTGCACCAGCGCCTCGCGCGCGTCGACGTCGAGGTGGTTGGTCGGCTCGTCGAGGATCAGCAAATGCGGCGCGTCGCGGGTGATCAGCGCCAGCGCCAGCCGGGCACGCTCGCCGCCCGACATCTTGCCGACTTTCTGCTCGGCCATACCGCCCGAAAATCCGAAGCGTCCGAGCTGGCCGCGGACCGCGGCGGGTTTTTGTCCCGGCATCAGCCGCGACATATGCTCGAGCGGCGTATCGCCGGCGTCGAGCTCCTCGACCTGATACTGGGTGAAATAGCCGACGCGCAGCTTGGTCGATGCGGCCATGCTACCCGCCATCGCCGGCAGCTGCCCGGCGAGCAGCCGCGCCAGCGTCGTCTTACCGTTGCCGTTGCGCCCCAGCAGCGCCAGCCGATCGTC
This sequence comes from Sphingomonadaceae bacterium, assembly GCA_043732725.1. Lineage (GTDB taxonomy): Bacteria > Pseudomonadota > Alphaproteobacteria > Sphingomonadales > Sphingomonadaceae > Polymorphobacter_B. The sequence goes on from JAYTHJ010000154.1 coordinate 4,059, forward strand.
CGGGTCGAGGCGCAGTTCGAGCTGATCGAGGATCGGCGTGCCGTTGTAGCCGACCGCGGCGTGCTCGAGCTGGACCAGCGGCGGCTTCAACACCGCCGGCGACGGGAAATCGAACACCAGCGACGGATCGTTGACCGCCTCGGCGATCGGCTGCATCCGGGCCAGCGCCTTCATCCGCGACTGCGCCTGCTTGGCGGTCGACGCGCGGGCGCTGTTTCGCGCGACATAGTCCTGCAGCTTGGCGCGCTGCGTCGCCTGCGCGGTCCGGGCGGACTCGATCTGCGCCAGTCGCTCGCGCCGCAGCCGCTCGAACTCGTCGTAGCCGCCGGGATAGAGCGTCGTCGTCCCCGCTTCGAGATGGAGGATATGGTCGACGACGTTGTTCAACAGGTCGCGTTCGTGGCTGATCACCACGATCGTCGCGCGATAGGTCTTCAGGAAGCTTTCGAGCCACAAGGTCGCTTCAAGATCGAGGTGGTTCGACGGCTCGTCGAGCAGCAGCAGGTCGGGCTGCGAAAACAGCAGCGCGGCGAGTGCGACGCGCATCCGCCAGCCGCCCGAATAGCTGTCGAGCGACCGGTGCTGCGCCGCCTCGTCGAAGCCGAGCCCGACGAGGATCCGCGATGCCCGCGCCGGCGCGGTGTGCGCGTCGATGGCGTTCAGCCGTTCGTGGATCTCGCCGATGCGATGCGGGTCGGGGTGGCTCTCCTCCTCGGCGAGCAGCGCACCGCGCTCGACGTCGGCGGCGAGCACGGTCTCGAACGGCGTTGCCGCTCCCGCCGGAGCCTCCTGCGCGACATAACCCAGCCGCGAGCCGCGCGGCATCTCGACCCCGCCGTCGTCGGCCTCGAGCTGCT
>JAYTHJ010000155.1:0-4906 GCA_043732725.1 Sphingomonadaceae bacterium
TCGGCGATATAGTCGGTCGCGTGAGGCGCGTGGTCGGGCGGCGCGACGCCGAGCGCGCCCATATCGGCGAGGTAGTGCGCCTCGTAGCGTGCCGCGACGGTACCGATATCGACGTCCTCGGCTGTGGCCGCCGCCATGATCTTGTCGTCGATATCGGTGATATTGCGCGCATAGACGACGTGCGCGTCGCCGTAAGTGTGGCGGAGCAGCCGCGCCAGCACGTCGAACACCACCGCGGCGCGCGCGTTACCGATATGCGCGCGGCTGTAGACCGTCGGGCCGCAGACATACATCGTTACCCGCTCCGGGTCGGCGGGGACGAAGTCGACCTTGACGCGGGTCAGCGTATCGTAAAGCCGCAGTCCCATCAGCTCTTGCCGCCGGCGCGGTCGAGCAGCCGGTCGAGCGCGCCGCGCTGCGCCGGGTCATAGCCTTTGTCGCGACGGGCCTTGTCGTGCTGTGATTTCGGTTCGTGACGGGGCTTGTCAGCCGTTCCCGTATCGGATGCCGTTCCCGGCTTGACCAGATCGATGCGGTGGGTGCGCGCCTCGACGAACTCGACCATCGTCTTCGAGGTCAGCTCGAGCAGCGGCTTTGTGCGGCCGCTCTCGATCCACGCCGGTCGCAGCCCGCCCGCGTCGATGACGTCATAGCCGAAGCCGAGCACGAGGTAGATCACCGCCGCGCCGATCACTCCCTTGAATAGCCCGAAGCCGAGCCCGAGCAGCCGGTCGAACGGCCCGATGATCGAGTTGCGGGTACGGCTGCCGAGTTGCTGCGCTACCGAGCGAAAAATCAGGAACGCGATGATGAAGATGCCGGCGAACGCAAGGATCGAGCCGCCGGCGCTGGTCCCGGTCAGATGGACCGCCAGCGGCCGCGCGAAAGGATAGATGAAGTGCACCGCGAACAGCGCCGCGACCCACGCGAACAACGACAGGATCTCGGTGACGAAGCCACGCGCCAGCCCCGCCAGCCCGCCGAGCCCGATCAGCAGCAGGACGACAACATCGAGGGCGGTCAGGCTGGCCATGGCCGCCGCGTCCTAGGCTGCGACACCGAGATGGTCAACGAGCGCGCCCAGCGTCGCCAGCCCGATGTTGCGGATGCCGCCGGCCTTGGCGCTGATGGCGGGCAGCAGCGCCGCGCCGAAGCCGAGCTTGGCGGCTTCCTTGAGGCGCAGTCCGGCGTGGCCGACGCTGCGTACTTCGCCCGACAGCGCGATCTCGCCGAACGCCACCGTGTCGGTCGGGATCGCCATCTCGGTCAGCGCCGAGACCAGCGCTGCCGCTACCGCGAGATCGGCGGCGGGGTCCTGCACACGCAGCCCGCCCGCGACGTTCAGGTACACCTCGCACGCCGAAAAGCTCAGCCCGCAACGCGCTTCGAGCACAGCAAGGATCATCGCCAGCCTCGCGCTGTCCCAGCCGACCACCGCACGGCGGGGCGTCGCGCCGCTCGGCAGTCGCACGACCAGCGCCTGGATTTCGACGAGCACGGGCCGCGTCCCTTCGAGAGCCGGGAACACAACCGCGCCCGATACCGGCCGGTCGCGGTCGGTGAGAAACAGCGAGCTTGGATTGGCGACCTCGTCGAGCCCGTCCGCGCCCATGGCGAAGACGCCGATCTCGTCGGTGCCGCCGAAGCGGTTCTTGACCGCCCGCAGAATGCGGTACTGGTGGCTGCGTTCGCCCTCGAAGTATAACACGGTGTCGACCATGTGCTCAAGCACCCGCGGCCCGGCGATCTGGCCATCCTTGGTGACGTGCCCGACCAGCACCAGCGCGGTGCCGGTGGTCTTGGCGTGACGGATCAGCTCATGCGCTGCGGCGCGCACCTGGCTGACGGTTCCCGGCGCGCCTTCGAGCGTGTCCGAGTGCATCGTCTGAACCGAGTCGATGACCAGCAGTTCGGGCGGCGGGCCGCTGCTCAGCGTCGTCAGGATATCGCGCACCGAGGTTGCCGCGCCCAAGGCCACCGGGGCCTTCGCCAACCCGAGCCTACGGGCGCGCAGCCGGACCTGATCGGCGGCCTCTTCACCCGAGATATACGCCACCCGCGAGCCGTTCAGCGCCATGCGGCCGGCCGCCTGCAGCAGCAACGTCGACTTGCCGATACCGGGGTCGCCGCCGATCAGCACCGCCGATCCCGCGACCAGTCCGCCGCCAAGCGCGCGGTCGAGTTCGGCGATGCCGGTCGAGCGCCGGTCGGGCAGCGCGACATCGTCGTCAAGCCTCGTCATGCCGATGTTCCGCCCGCCGGCATTGAGCGAATGTTTCGCCGAGAACGGCGTCACCACCGCGGCGGCTTCCTGCTGGATGGTATTCCATGCGCTGCAATCGCCACACTGCCCCGCCCAGCGCGGCGACACCGACCCGCACCCCTGGCAGACATAGCGAGCCGCGATACGCGCCATAGCGCTCTCCCCCTGAACGAAGCAGGAACATAAGGGAGCGGTGTCGGTAACGCAATGTTTGTTGCGGGCGCCAAGGCGCAAACCGACGCCTTGTCCCTGTCCCCCGGGCGTGGCAGTGCCGCGCGGATGGATGATGCCGCCTTGCCCGCGCTCGCGCGCTCGCCGAGCCGGCGCCTGGTGGCGGCAAGCACGCGGCATGCATGGGCGACGATCGTCGCCGCGCTGCTGCTGACCGGGCTGGCAGGATGGTTCGCGGCGACGCACTTCGCAATCACGGCCGATACCGGGCAACTGATCGCCGGCAGCCTGCCGTGGAAGCAGGACGAGGCGCGGTTCGATGCGGCGTTCCCGCAGACGGTCGACACCGCGGTGGTGGTCATCGATGCGGTAAGGCCCGAGATCGCCGAGGCGGCGGCGGCGATGCTGGCGCAGCGACTGGCGCAAGACCCGGCCCGGTTCCGCCATGTCGAGCGGCCCGACGGCGGCGCGTTTTTCGACCGCTATGGCCTGCTGCTGCTGCCGACGGCCGAACTGACGGCGGCGACCGGCCGCCTGATCGCCGCGCAGCCGCTGCTCGCGCCGCTTGCCGCCGACCCGAGCCTGCGCGGGATCATGAACGCATTGGCAACCGCGTCGCAGGCGGGTGATACTGGTAAGCTCAAGGCACCACTGGCAAAGCTCGATGCGGCGCTGCGGGCGGTGCTCGGCGCGCGCGATCCAATGTTCTCATGGCGCGGGCTGATCGACGGCAAGCCCGATTCGCGAACATTACGCCGCTTCGTCGTGGTCCAGCCGAAGCTCGATTTCGGCGCAGTTGAGCCGGGTGCCGAAAGCACCGCTATTATCCGCGCGAGGGCGCGCGGACTCGGCCTCGATGCGGCACACGGCGTCCGGGTGCGGCTGACCGGGCCGGTGCCGCTCGCCGACGAGGAGTTCGCGACCTTGGGCGAGCGCGCCGTGCCGATCACGGTGGCGATGCTCGGCGCGATCATCGTGCTACTGTGGTTCGCGTCGCGCTCGGGAGCGATGATCGTCGCCATCCTGACGACGACGATCGCCGGGCTGGTCATCACCGCGGCGCTCGGGCTGGTGACGGTCGGGCGCTTCAACCTGATCTCGGTAGCGTTCATCCCATTGTTCGTCGGGCTCGGCATCGATTTCGGCATCCAATTTTGCGTGCGCTTCCGCGCCGAGCGGATGACCGCGCCGCCCGCTGCCGCACTCGCCGCGACCGGGGCCGCGCTCGGCACCTCGCTGGCCCTGGCGGCGGCGGCGACCGCGGCGGGGTTCTTCGCGTTCCTGCCGACCGACTACGTCGGTGTCTCGGAACTCGGCGTCATCGCTGGTGCCGGCATGGCGGTGGCGTTCGTCCTCAGCCTGACGTTGCTCCCGGCGTTGCTGATGGCGCTGAAGCCCGCCGCGCGCGGTCACGAAGCCGGCATCGTCGCGCTCGGGCGGCTGGAGGGCTTCGTGGAGCGACGGCGGCGGGCAATCCTAGGCATCGCCGCCGTCGTCGCGCTGATCTGCCTCGCGACCGTGCCGCTGCTGCGCTTCGACTTCAATCCGCTGCACCTGCGCAGCCCGCGGGTCGAGTCGATGGCGACGGTGCTCGAATTGATGCGCGACCCGGCCAATACGCCGAACACGATCGAGGTGCTCGCCGCCAACCCCGATGCGGCGACGGCGCTCGCCGCCCGGCTGTCGAAGCTGGCGGATGTCGCGCAAGCGGTGACGCTGACCAGCTTCGCGCCGCGCGACCAAAGCGAGTCGCGGGCGATTCTCGACGATGCGGCAATGCTGCTCGATACCGTGCTGATGCCAATCAGCGTCGCGCCGCCGCCGTCCGATGACGACGATATCGCGAGCCTCCGCACAACCGCGACGGCACTCGCCGCAGTCTCGCTGCCCGAGGCGAAGGCGCTGGCGGCGACGCTGGTCAAGCTCGCCGATGGGCCGCCAGCGATGCGAGCCCGAGCCACCGCGGCGCTAATCCCGGGGCTGGACGCCCTGCTCGGCCAGATCCGCACGGCACTGCAGCCGGGGCCGCTGACGCTGGCGCAGCTGCCACCGACGCTGGCCGCCGACTGGCAGGCGAGCGACGGGCGCACCCGAATCGAGCTGTTCCCGCGCGCCAACGATAACGCCGCACTAACGCGCTTTTCGAACCAAGTGCTCGCGGTCGCGCCCGATGCGACCGGCACTCCGATCGGCATCCGCTATTCGGGGCAGACGATCGTCGCGGCGTTCATCAAGGCGGGCATCCTGTCGCTGTTGGCGATCGCGGTGCTGCTGTACATCGTGCTGCGCCGGGTGCGAGACGTCGTGCTGACGCTGACGCCGATCCTGTTGAGCGGGCTGCTGACATTGGCGACCTGTGTGGTGGTTGGCCTGCCGCTCAACTTTGCCAACATCATCGCGCTGCCGCTGATGTTTGGCATCGGCGTGGCGTTTCACATCTACCTGATCATGGCGTGGCGGCAGGGTCAGCCG
>JAYTHJ010000156.1:0-4896 GCA_043732725.1 Sphingomonadaceae bacterium
GGGCTTTGGGATAGCGAGTGCTTCCCGGAGGACCGATTATGCTTGCTTCATTCCTGATCGGTCTCGCCGGCGGCCAGCGCGCAATGGCGCCGCTCGCTACGGTCGCGGTCGCGGCCGCACGCGGCCAGCTGCCCGCCGACAACGGCGCGCCGCCACTTGTTGCGAACCCGCTGGTCGCCGCCGGCGCGTTGGCGCTGGCAGTCGGCGAGATCGCCGGCGACAAGATGAAGTCCGCGCCTGACCGGACCGAGCCCATCGGGTTGGCCGCGCGGTTCGTCACGTCGGCGATCGCCGGTGCGGCGCTCGCCCCGCGCCGCCAGCGCTGGCTCGGTGCGGCGGTCGGCGGCGTGACGGCGGTCGTCGCGGCCTACCCCGGCTGGCGCGCCCGGAAGGCGTCGAGGCAGCGCTACGGCCAGACTTGGACCGGCTTCGTCGAGGACGCGGCAGTGCTTGCCGGGGCGGCGGTCATTGTGCGGCGGTTTGGAAAGATGACTGCAGGTTAGACCAAGTCGACATTGCGAGCGGTTTGCCACTCTGGCTCGGGCTGGTAAGCGCAGTGCATGCCGTCTCCCAACCTTCGCCTGACTGTCGACACGTTGGCACTTGCCGCGAACTGGCATTGGCTCGCGGGCAGGAGCGGCGCGGCGGCTTGCGGCGCGGCGGTGAAGGCCGACGCTTACGGCCTCGGCGCGCGCGCGGTGGTGGCTGCATTGGCCCGCGTCGGCTGCCGCGAGTTCTTCGTCGCCAGCTGGGGCGAGGCTGCAGCGCTCGGCCCGCTGCCGGCTGGCGTACGGCTGGCGGTGCTGCACGGGGTGCAGGACGGCGAGCTGGCGACGGCACTGGCCTCGCCGGCGGTGCCGGTGCTGAGCACGGCGGCGCAGGTGGCGCGCTGGCGCAGCGCCGCGCCCGGGCGGGACTGCGACATCATGGTCGATACCGGCATGAACCGGCTCGGACTGTCGGTGGCTGAGGCGCTGTCGGGGCTGCTCGACGGGCTGCGGATCGATACACTGCATAGCCATCTGGCGTGTGCCGAAATGCTTGGTCACCCGCTCAATGCGCGGCAGCTGGCAGCGTTCAGCGCGGTTATCGCCGCAGTCCCGGCAAAGCGCGCCGCACTTGCCGCCTCCGCCGGCATCCTGCTTGGCCTGGACTACGCCTTCGGACTGACCCGGCCGGGCCTGGCGTTGTATGGCGGCGTGCCCTGCGCCGCTGCGGCCGGGCAGATTGCGCCGGTGGTACGGCTCGAAGCGCGTGTCATCCAGGTTCGTGATGTGCCCGCGGGAGCCAGCGTCGGTTACGGTGCAACGTGGATAGCGGCGCGCGACAGCCGCATTGCTGTCGTGAACCTTGGCTACGGCGACGGCTATCCACGCGCGCTGATGGCAAGCGGCACGGTTCGCGCCAGCGGTGTCGTATGCCCGCTCGCCGGACGCGTCTCGATGGACGTGCTCAGTGTCGACGCCACCGCGGCGGATGTCATCGAAGGTGACTGGCTCGAGGTCGCATTCGACGTGGCCGACGCAGCAGCTGCCGCGGGCGTATCGCAATATGAGTTGCTGACTGGCCTCGGCCGCCGCTATCAGCGCGTCTATTCATGACGGCCACCCTTCACAATATCTTCGGCGTGCTGCAGGCGATCGGCGCATTCGTGCTGGCGGGACTGGGCTCGGTCGGGCGGCTGGCGATCTTCGCTTACACGGTGCTGACGCGCGCAGTGCTGCCGCCTTTCTATCCGGTGCGTTTGGTCGAGCAGATGCTAGTGATCGGATATTTCTCGCTGCCCGTCGTGGGCTTGACCGCGCTGTTCACCGGCAGCGCGCTGGCGCAGCAGATTTATATCGGTGGCAGCCGTTTCAATGCGGCGTCGACCGTGCCCGCCGTTACGGTCATCGGCATTGTCCGTGAGCTTGGCCCGGTTTTAGGTGGCCTGATGGTCGCCGGGCGCGTGTCCTCGTCAATGGCGGCCGAGCTTGGCACGATGCGCGTCACCGAGCAGCTCGATGCGATGACGACGCTGCGCACCGACCCGTTCCGCTACCTGATCGCGCCGCGGGTCGTCGCCGCCGTGCTGGTAATGCCGGCCCTGGTGCTGGTCTCGAACATCCTCGGTGTGCTTGGCGGCTATACGCTGGCGACGCAGCGGCTGCACTTTAATGCGGCGCGCTATCTGACGACGACAATGCAGTTTTTGAAGACCGACGACGTCGTCTCGTCGTTGGTCAAGGCAGCGGTGTTCGGCTTTATCATCGCGCTGATGGGCTGCTACCACGGTTTCCACTCGAACGGCGGTGCGGCAGGCGTCGGGCGCGCCACTACCAACGCGGTGGTCTCGGCATTCATCCTGATCCTGTTGTCGAACCTGATCATCACCGTGATCGTGTTTGGCTCATGAGTGCGAGCGTCACCTCGCAAATTGTCCTGCGCGGGGTCGTCAAGCGTTTCGGGCCAAAGCTCGTGCTGGGTGGCGTCGACGTCGATGTTGCGGCAGGGGAGTCGCTCGTCGTCATCGGCGGCTCGGGGAGCGGCAAGTCGGTGCTGATCAAGTGCATTCTCGGGCTGCTGCGCGCCGATGCCGGGTCGATCCTCGTCGACGGCGTCGAGGTCACCGGCCTGCACGGCGCGGCGCTGGCAGCGCATCAAGCCAAATTCGGCATGCTGTTCCAAGGCGGCGCATTGTTCGACTCACTTAGCGTCTGGCGCAATGTCAGCTTCGCCCTGCCGCGCGCCAGCGGAGCCAGCCTGAAGGCGGCAGCGCTCGACAATCTGGCGCGTGTCGGGCTCTGCAGCGATGTTGCCGACCTGCGCCCGTCCGAATTGTCGGGCGGTATGCAAAAGCGCGTCGCGCTGGCTCGGGCTATCGCGGCGCGTCCGGCAATTTTGTGCTTCGACGAACCGACGACCGGTCTCGATCCGATCATGGCCGATGTCATTAACGATCTGATCGTCGAGCTGGTTCGCGACCTGAAGATCACCGCGGTGACGATCACGCATGACATGGCCAGCGTTCGCAAGATCGCCGACCGTGTCGCGATGTTATACGACGGACATATTGTTTGGGCCGGCCCGCGTGACCATATCGATAATAGCGGTAATGCGCTGGTCGATCAGTTCGTTAATGGCCGCGCCGAAGGGCCGATTCGGATGCAGGCTCGCGGCCGGTGAACGATGCCGCCGATCTTGTTCTTTGGCTGAAACAAACCGGGGACGGCGACCGGAAAGCGTTAAAACTGGTTTACGGTGCGACTTCGGCGAAGTTATTTGGTGTGATCCTGCGTATCTTGATCGATCGGCATGAAGCCGAGGACATCTTGCAGGAGGTTTACGTGACGGTGTGGCGCAAGGCAGCGGAGTTCGATCCTGCGCGCGCTAGTCCGATTACGTGGTTGGCGACGATCGCGCGCAACCGTGCCATCGACCGCTTTCGGGCGCGCGGCAACCGGCCGACCAGCGGGTTGGAAGAGGCTGCCGAAATCCGCGATCTGTCGCCCGGCGCGGATGCCCGCCTCGAGCAGAGCCAGGAGGCGTTGCGGCTCGAAGCGGCACTGCTGCGGCTCGACCCGCGCCATGCGTCGATTATCCGCTCGGCGTATTTCGAAGGTCTGACCTACGACGCGCTGTCGCTGCGCGAGGGCGTCCCCGTCGGCACGTTGAAAAGCTGGGTGCGGCGCGGCCTGCAGCGCCTCAAGACCGACTTGCGCACATGACCGGCCCGTTCGACGATATCCCCGAGGAGCCGACTGGCCCCGAGCTGACGGGCGATGCCGCGCTTGCCGCCGACTACGCGCTCGGCGCGCTCGATGGTGCTGGCATGCGCGCTGCGGAACTTCGCCTGCAGCGCGAACCTCAATTTGAGCGCGCTGTTTCAGCATGGCGGGATTTGTTGAGCCCGCTTAACGAAGTTATTACACCGGCGGTTCCAGACGATACGGTGTGGTCCCGTATCGAGCAGGCAATCGACCCCGTCGTCGCGTCGCCGGTGATGCCCGCGCCGGCGCGTTCGCTGTGGGCGAGCCTTGGCCTATGGCGCGGCCTGACCGCCGCAGCGACCTGCGTCGCGACCGTCGCCGTGGCGCTGTTGGTGACGCGCCCGGCACCGGTCGCGCCGTCTCCGGCCGTCGCGATGCAGACACCCGCAGCCCCCGGTACGCTGCTGACCGCGGCGATGTCGGCGACGGGCAAGCCTGCGGTGCTGCTTAACGCGACGTTCGATCCGGTGCGCGGCGCAGTGATCCTGACGCCGGCGAGCGCCGACCGCAGCCACGGCAAGACGCCCGAGATGTGGCTGATTATCGGCAAGGACGCGCCGCGCTCGCTCGGCCTGATCGACCTGCACGGGCCGCTGGCGCATCCGATTCCCATTGGGCTGCGCCCGCTTATGGGGAAGGGCGCGACGCTGGCGATCAGCCTCGAACCCGCCGGCGGCTCGCCGACCGGGGCACCGACCGGCCCGGTGATCATGACCGGCAAGCTTGCGGCGATCTGACCTGAAACCAATCCGGCGCTGGTGCGTACCTTGGCTGCCCTGCTCGATGGGCAGTGATCCGAGGAATTTACCGATGTCGACTCTGAACCTGACGCTGCGCGCGTCAATGATTGCCCTAGCCGCCGCCGGGCTGAGCGTTGCTGCGGGTGCCAAGCCAATGCACGCCAAGACCGTCATGGTCGGCGGTGCCGCAATGTCGTCGTCCAAGAACATCATCGAGAATGCCTCTAAGGCGAATAACCTCACCACGTTGGTGACTGCGGTCAAGGCCGCCGGCCTCGTCGAGACGTTGTCGGGCCCGGGCCCATTCACGGTGTTCGCACCGACCAATGCGGCGTTCGCCAAGCTGCCCGCCGGCACGGTCGAATCGTTGCTGAAGCCCGAGAGTAAGGACACGCTGTCCAAGATCC
>JAYTHJ010000157.1:0-4893 GCA_043732725.1 Sphingomonadaceae bacterium
GCGTGATGGTGCCCGCAGGCGTTGATGCAGCCCGAAATCTTGATCTTAAGCTCGCCGATGTCGTGCTGGCGGTCGAGATCGGCGAAGCGCTGCGCGATCTGCTGCGCCACCGGAATCGAGCGAGCATTGGCGAGCGCGCAGTAATCAAGCCCAGGGCAGGCGATGATGTCGCTGACGAGGTCAAGGTTCGGGGTCGCCAGCCCGGCGTCCGCGAGCGCTGTCCACAGCGCGTACAGGTCGGCCTTGCGGACATGCGCCAGCACAAGATTCTGGCTGTGCGTGACGCGGATTTCATCCTGCGCATAGCGCGCCGCGAGGTCGGCGATCAGCTCCATCTGTTCGGCCGAGGCATCGCCAGGGATGCCGCCGACCGGTTTCAAGCTAATCGTCGCTATGGCATAGCCCGGCTGCTTGTGCGGGTGAATATTCTGGTCGACCCACAACGCAAAATCGGGATCGCTGCGGTCAACCGTGTCGGGCGCAGCAGCATCATACGACGGCTCGGCGAACTGCGTCGCAATGCGCGTATATTCCGCGGCGGGAGCATCGAGCGCGAGTGGTTCGAGCAGCGCCCACTCGGCCTCGACCTGCCGGGCGAACTCGGCGGCACCAAGCTCATGGACGAGGATCTTGATGCGCGCCTTGTAGATGTTATCGCGGCGACCGTAGCGGTTGTAGACGCGCAGCACCGCCTCGCAATAGCTCAGATACTGGCCGACGGGGATGAACTCGCGCACGACGTGGCCAATCATTGGGGTACGCCCCATACCGCCGCCGACCCAGACCTTGAAACCGAGTTCGCCGTCCTGCTTGATCAGCTGCAGCCCGATGTCGTGCAGCTGGATCGCGGCGCGGTCGGTGGCGCTGGCGACGACGGCGATCTTGAACTTGCGCGGCAAGTAGCTGAACTCAGGGTGGAAGCTCGACCATTGGCGCAGCAGCTCGGCGTAGGGCCGCGGGTCGGCGACCTCGTCGGCGGCGGCCCCGGCGAACTGGTCCGAGCTGATGTTGCGGATGCAGTTGCCGCTAGTCTGAATGGCGTGCATCTCGACGGCTGCCAGCTCGGCGAGCAGATCGGGAGCCTCGGCGAGCTTAATCCAGTTATACTGGATGTTCTGCCGCGTCGTGAAATGTGCGTAGCCGCGGTCATACTTGCTCGCGATATGTGCGAGCATCCGCAACTGCGCTCCCGACAGCGTCCCGTACGGCACCGCGACGCGCAGCATATAAGCATGCAACTGCAGATACAGCCCGTTCATCAGCCGCAGCGGCTTGAACTGATCCTCGGTCAGCTCGCCGCTGAGCCGCCGGGAGACCTGATCGCGGAATTCGTCGACGCGCGCATCGACAAGGGCTTGGTCATATTGGTCGTAGCGGTACATCAGACAGATATCCGATTAAAGACGGGGCGATTAGAGTCGTGGCGGTTCAGGTCGAGGCGAACCGTCGGTCCGCGGCCGCGGATACGCTCGCGCATCGTCCGTGGCCGCGGCCCGGCGGGGGTCATCTCGGCGTCGATCAGCGCGGCATCGTTGACGCGCTCGGCGGCGAGCATTTCGGCTAGCAATGCCTCGCCTTCGACAGGCACTGCATCGGCGAGCTGCAAGCTCCAGCCGTCGCCGGTCCACCAAAGGACGTCGCCGGTCAGCAGATCGTTACCAGTCAGCAGCTTGATCATAGCGTTTCCATCTCAGCACGAGCCGGGTCGCTTTGCGCCAACACCCGGTGCAACACATCGCCGGCGACCCCAAGCGCCGCGACATCACCGATCACCAGCAGTGCCGGCGACTTGACGCCCATCGCTAATACCATCGCGCCGAGATCGGCGACGATCGTCCGCAGCGCCCGGCTGCCGGGCAACGTGCCGCGTTCGAGCACCGCGCACGGCGTCGCGGGGCTGAGGCCATCGGCGATCAGCTTGTCGGCGATCTCGGTAGCACCCGATACGCCCATATAGACCACCAGCGTGCGCCCTTTACCCGCGAGACCGGCCCAATTCTGCCCGGCCAGCCCGCGGCATTCACCAGCGACGAAGGTCAGGCTCGAGGCATGATCGCGGTGCGTCAGCGGCAGCAGCGCCTCGGCGGCCGCGCCGAGCGCCGACGACACGCCGGGGACAACCTCGACGGCAATGCCCGCAGCACGGCAGGCAGCGACTTCCTCACCACCGCGGCCAAAGACGAACGGATCGCCGCCCTTCAGGCGCACGACGACGTGTCCAGCGCGCGCCTCGCGGATCAGCAGCAGGCCGATTTCGGCTTGCGGCAGCGTATGCCGCGCCCGCCGCTTCGACACATCGATGCGGCGCGCTTGCGGTGCCAAGTCGAGAACGCGCGGATCGACGAGACCATCGTGAACCAGCACATCCGCCGCCGCGAGCGCCCGCGCGGCGCGCAACGTCAGCAGGTCGGGCGCACCCGGCCCGGCACCGACGAGAATAACGCGACCTGTTTCCATGACCGGTAAATGATGCGGAAGGCGGTGGTCGAAAAGCAACGCTTTCTTGGGGCGCGGGAAGGGCGGCTTGTCGCGTTGCTGGCGTAACCGCGCAACTGCTAGCGCAGTTCGGGTACCGCCATTGCCCGAAGTAATGCGGTTCGCGCCGAGCGACACGCCTGCCATAGATCGCGCGATCCCAGATCGCCGGTCGCAATCGACTCGGGCCAGTGCGCCTCGATGACGCGCGTAAGCGTGTCGGCCTGGCGCGCGTCGAGCAGGAAGCGGGGGTCGACGGCGGCCGGATCGGCAACGACGCGCAGCCGCAGGCAGGCGGGGCCGCCGCCGTTCTGCATCGACTCGCGCACGTCGACATAGTGCACCGCCCGGATCGGGCCGTTGCCGGCGAGCAAGCCGTCGAGATAGCGGCTGACGGCGGGGTTAGCCGCGGCCTCGCGCGGTAGGATCAACGCTGCCTCGCTTGACCCCGCGCCGGGCAGTGTCACCAGCTGCGAGTTGAACAGATACGAGGCGATCGCATCGGCAAGGCTGACGGCAGCGGCGGGAACCTCGACCATGACAACCCCGGGCAACCGCGCCGTGAGCGCGGCGTAGAAGGCCTCGCGCCCGGCGAACGCCTGTTCGTGCGCAAACAGAACGTTCTGGCTGGCGACGGCAACCACGTCGTTGTGGAACGCCCCGGCGGCGATCGCTTCGGGCGATTGTTGGACGAACATCGCGTCGACGCCGTGACGGCGGGCGACCGCCTCCGAAGCTCGCCGCGATTGCCGCGCGGGAAATGCGCCACTGTTTTCGCTGCCGGTCTCGCCGTAGACAAAGACCTCGACGCCGGATGCGTCGGGCGCAGTGCATAGCCGCATATGGTTTGCCGCGCCTTCGTCACCGAATGCCGCAGGAATTGCGCCGTGCACCTCGAAAGCCGGATGCGCAAACGCAACGCGGAGCTGCGCTTCGGTGGCGGCGGCTTCAAGGCTGCGATGCGGCATCCGCGATAGGTTGGCGGCGCTAATATGGCAGCGACCGTCGGATGTATCGGGCGCGGGCGAGACGGTGGCGGCGTTCGCGGTCCACATGCTCGATGCCGACATCGCCGCCGCGAACAGCCGCGGATCGGCAGCACAGGCGGCGGCAGCGACGCTGTCGTCATCGCCGCCGAAGCCGAGCGCGCGCAGCCAGCCGGTGGCCGGACGCTCGGGGGGCAGCAGAAACCCTTGCGGCAGGCCGAGGTCGAGCAGCATCCGCATCTTCGCCAACCCCTGCAGCGCAGCGGCGCGCGGGTACGATGTCGCGCCGGCGTGCGCGGCGCTGGCGAGATTACCGAGGCTGAGCGCAGCATAGTTGTGGCTCGGGCCGATGATGCCGTCGAAATTGATCTCGCGGATCACCGCAGCCCCATGGCGATAGCGCCTTCGGCCGCATCCGCCTCGAGGCTGGCGACCGGGAAGGCGCAGTAATCGGCGGCGTAGTAGGCGCTCGGACGGTGATTACCCGAGTGCCCGACGCCGCCGAACGGCGCGTTCGAGGCCGCGCCGTTGGTTGGCCGGTTCCAGTTGACGACGCCGGCGCGGATCGCGCTCCAGAACCGGTCGTACAAGGCTGCGTCGCCGCCGATCAGTCCGGCGGCAAGGCCGAAGTGCGTCGCATTGGCTTCGGCGAGCGCGGCGTCGAAGTCGACGACGCGGATGACCTGCAGCAGCGGCCCGAACAGCTCGGTATCGGCGCGGTTGGCGACGGCGGTGACGTCGATCAGCCCCGGCGACAGGAACGGCCGGTCCATGTCGCGGCGGGCCAGCATGCGCAGCACCTCGCCGCCGCGCCCGATCGACGCGGCGAACGCCGCCTGCAGCGCGGTCGCGGCGCGGTTGTCGATAACCGGCCCCATGAACGGCTGCGGCGTGTCGAAGGGCGCGCCGACGATGACGCGGTCGATCAGCTCGCCGACCCGGTCGAGCAGCGGCGCAGCGTCGCCATCGCGGACGATCAGCCGCCGCGCCCCGGTGCAGCGCTGCCCGGCCGACAGATAGGCGGACTGGACGACCAACTCGGCCGCCGCGTCGAGCCGTTCGGGCGCGATGTCCCACGCTATCAGCGGATTGTTGCCGCCCATTTCGAGCGCGAGAATGCGCTGCGGGGTCTCGGCGAACTGCCGTGCCAGCGCCGCGCCAGTCGTCGCCGACCCGGTAAACAGCAACCCGTCGATCCCGTCATGTCCGGCCAGCGCGCGCCCGGTGTCGCCCGCACCTTTCGCGACAGTGAGTATGCCGGCGGGCAGCCCTGCCGCGGCCCAGCACGCCGCCATGAACTCAGCGACCGCGGGCGTGTGCTCGGACGGCTTAAAGACAACGGCGTTGCCCGCGAGCAGCGCCGGGACGATATGGCCATTGGGGAGATGCGCTGGAAAATTATACGGCCCGAGCACCCCCAGCACGCCGTGCG
>JAYTHJ010000158.1:0-4884 GCA_043732725.1 Sphingomonadaceae bacterium
GGCATGCAACGTCTTCACGTCGATCGCCGGCTCCGCCGGTTCAGCGTGGCCATCTAACCCGAAGACCCCGGCAGCGCCTTCCAGCAACTGCCCGCGCCAGGTCGTGATCTGGTTCGGGTGCACGTCAAACTGCTGCGCCAACTCGGCCAGCGTCTTCTCGTCCTTCACGGCAGCCAAAGCCACCTTCGCCTTCAAGACCGGACTGTGGTTCCGGCGTGTTCACTTCGTCATCTGATCTCCTGTTCAGCAGCCATCCTGACCGCCTTCAGGCAGAAACACTACTTCACGCACTGTGCAGATTAGCCGAGCCAGCTCTCTAATGATGGCGCGGCTCAATAATACGGGAACGAACCGGTCAGTAGTGATCACTATCTTTGCGAGGAGACCCTCGGCCGGACATCTGACAGCGACCTCACGCAACAGCGCCGACGATCATACTCGTTCGGCATGTGTCGCGAGTATTCGCCATATTACCCTCTCCCGGCAAGTCGTTTCGTCCAGTTTATGCGGGTCAGAGCAACGAGTGCGACGATCATCGCCACCTGAATCGCGATGCTTACCGGCCTGGTGGCGATATCGAGAAGAGCCTGGCCGATGGGCGTTTTCTGGATGCCCTTCGCAGTGTAGGCATAAATCGAATACGAAATGATCCTGCCGGCAAAGAAGGCAATCGTAAATTCGGCCAGGCGCACGCGCGCTAGTCCTGCCGCTTCGAAGAGCTGAGCGGACGGCAGGGGCGAAAGCACGAAAAGGGCGAGCGCAACAAGGCCGCTGCGTTTGTTTCGCTCGAGCGCGGTTCGGGCCGCCGCGAGGTTGCTGCGGGTTCGCTCAGACACCCGGGTTCCAAGAAGCCGGAAGCCCCGAGCGAGCAAATACCGACCAGACGCGGCTGCGAGCGCGCCTGTCAGGATGATGGCTGCCACGGGCATCTGCGTTCTGAGACCGAACAGGACGATGATTGACCATGTTGGTGGCCCGAACGCCGGCAGGAGGTTGACCCCCAGCACAATTGCGAAAAGGGTCAGATATGTCGTCAAGTGATCCTCGCTTCCGGGACAGTTCTCACTCTATCGTCCCGCCGCAGGTGCAGTGAAAGAAGCTTGAAACATAGCACGCCGCCGCGGAGTGTTCTCGACCGCCATCGTGTCGCAATGTGGCCATCATGTGCTTTCGTGAGCCGATTGGCGATGCTCAGCACGAGGCGTGCGCCACAGCCATGTGCAGCCGCGGTTTCGAGGAGGTTGCGAAAGTTGCGGAAAAGCGGCTCGGCACGGCCAAGCGCGAGTTCCGCCGCTAGCAACGAAACGCAGGTCGAGGATTACCGCGAGGATCTTCGGGGCGACGACAATAATAACGTCGCTGCCGAAAGCCGTTAGGTCGAAAAGTTCGTCCGGATTGATCGCCATCGCATCAGTTGGCGTGCGGTGTATTATCTGATGAACTTAGCGGGTCATATGTTGGTGGTCGAGGTGACGATAATCGCGCCGACGTCGTTCACCGATGCTGCGAGGCGGCTCAGGTTCGGATTGGCAGGCGTCCAACGGAAAATCGCTCTCGCCGGGCTGCCCGGTGGCATGCGCAATACGTTAATAATCCGTTCTCCTTAGGAGCACCGAGATAACAACGGTTAAGATAATTTCGGTATGATACGCAGATGATAGCAAGCTTGATGTCAGGCACTTCTCTCGTTTTCTTGGAAACCGCTTACGTCATTGTGATCTGGGCCATTCGCCTGTTCATGATTGCCACTGTGCCGTTGCGGCGCTCGCCACAGGCGGCGGCGAGCTGGCTGCTGCTCATATTTTTCCTGCCGATCCCTGGTTTGCTTATCTACCTGGCCATCGGTCGCAGAGCGTTCCCCAAATGTCGTGCCGACCGCTTCGCTCAATTGGCACCTTTCTTTGCTGAAACCGCGGAGCGAATGGCAAAGGCGACACCTTTAGGGCATCGCATATCCCAGGATGTCGTCGATCTAGCGACCAGGCTTAGCGACTTGCCCGCGGTTAACGGCAATATGCTCGAATTTCTCGACGATTATGACGATATAATCGATCGGCTGATTGTCGACATCGATGCGGCGCGTCGTCATGTGCGACTGCTGATCTACATCTTCGCCGACGATAGTACCGGCCGAAAGGTGCTGGCAGCGCTGGCGCGCGCCGTCCGGCGGGGCGTCGCCTGTCATGTCCTGCTCGATCCTGTCGGCTCGCGGTCGTGGCGTCGCCGTACGCTGACGGCGCTGCGCGTGGCCGGGGTCGACGTTCGCGAAACGTTGCCGGTGGCACCATGGCGGCCGCGCAAACGCGCGGATATGCGCAATCATCGCAAACTGTTTATCACGGACGGCGTCACCGGCTATGTTGGATCTTTGAACATCGTCGACAAGAATTTCTGCCCCGGCATCACCAACCAGGAGTTGGAGATGCGTGTCACTGGCCCGGTCGTCGCAGCGATGACGGCAATCTTTATCGCCGATTGGTTTATGGAAACGGAAGTCATGCTCGAAACTGAGATTTGCGTGCCGCCTGCCAGCGGAACGGCGATCAGTCAGGTGCTGCCGAGCGGCGCCACCTATCCACTAATGGGCTTCGAGACGATTCTAATTTGGCAGATCCACAACGCCCGCAAGCGCGTCATCCTGACCACACCCTACTTCATCCCCGACGACGCACTGATCAGCGCCATGCACACCGCCGTCGCGCGCGGTGTCGAGGTCATCCTCATCGTCTCCGCTGTCGCCGATCAAAAGTTCGTGCAGCTGGCGCAATCCTCCTACTACGATGACCTGCTGTGCGGGGGCATCCGCATCCATCTCTTCGGGCGTTACTTTTTGCACGCCAAGAACGTCAGCATCGACGGGAACCTCGGCATCGTCGGTTCAAGCAACGTCGATATCCGATCGTTCCAACTCAATGAGGAGGTCAGCCTGCTCCTCCTCGACCGCCCGGCTATCGCCAAGCTGGAAGCCATCCAAGCTCAAGCGCTCGAGCAAAGCGCGGCTATCGATCTAGAAACTTGGCGGCAGCGTCCGAAGCTGCAGCAGATTGGCGAGGGCCTAGCCCGCCTTGTTAGTCCGTTGCTCTGATGCTGCTCAAGGTCGCGACCTATAATATCCACAAGGCGGTCGGCACCGACGGCCAATATGCGCCCGAGCGCATATTGGCGATTATCGCCGACATAGGTGCCGATGTCATCATGCTGCAGGAGGCCGACGCGCGCTTCGGCGGTCGCGCCACCGTGCTGACGCTGGCGATGATCGCGGCGCTTACGCAATATCGACCGGTAGGATTCGGCCACAACCCGGCCAGCCTAGGCTGGCATGGCAATGCGGCGCTGGTTTCGGAGCGAGTCACGGTAACGGCGGCCGTCCGGCTCGACCTGCCATCACTCGAGCCGCGCGGCGCCATCCTTGTCGAAACCCTGATCGATGATCGCGCGGTGCGGTTTGTCAGTATGCACCTCGATCTGACCGGCTTGCGTCGGCGGCAACAGGCGCGCTGCGTCCAGTCGCATGTCGTCGAGCGGGTGGTGTCGATGCCGACTGTCCTGATGGGGGATCTCAATGAGTTGCGGGGAGACCGGGGCTGCCTCCTCGATTTTGCGCAGGACTATAGTATCGCCCGCACCGCCCCAAGCTTTCCCGCGCGCCGTCCGCTGGCGCGGCTCGATCGCATTATGGCGGGACGCGGTGTTGAGATTATTGAATCCGCCACCCATCGCTGTGACCTGTCGCGGGTGGCGTCAGACCATTTGCCAGTCTGGGCGACCTTGCGGTTCGGCGACGACGTGATGAATTAACCGACGATATCGGCAATAAGAAGCGTAAGGGCCTGCGATTTACAGCCATATAACGAACAATGAGTACCTGGAAACGTTGCTGGAGCATTTTCCGAGCTGAACGGCTCGCGGGAGATTTCCAAGTTGGCTGATCTCTGATTTGAGTTGCCTGCTGGCGAATGATCTTGCCCCCGTCGCACGTCTCCCTTGACGCTGAGACTATGCTGCCAAGCTAATTTGCTGGGTAAGCCATCTCTGTTCGAATACCATCGGGCTGATATAATCCAGCATCGAATGAAGCCGTCGATGGTTGTAGAAGGTGATCCAGTCCATCACCTCGTCCTTGACCTGACGCCGTCTGTCGAAGCGCATGCCATGGAGCCGCTCGACCTTTAGCGGGCCGAACAGCGTCTCGGCTACGGCTTTGTCCCAGCAATCGCCCTTGCCGCTCATCGAGCTGATCATCTTGAACGCAGCGATGAGCTTGCGGTAATCGTTGCTGGCGTATTGGCTACCACGATCCGAATGGAAGATCAGGCCCGGCGCGGGATCACGCCGAAACCAGGCCATGCGCAACGAAGCCATCACCAGCGTCCGTGTCACGCGCTGGCCCATCGCAAAGCCGACCACCTGCCGGTTGAACAGGTCGATCACTACGGCAAGGTAAAGCCAGCCCTCTTCGGTCCAGCTGTAGGTGATGTCGCCCGTCCATACCTTGTTTGGCGCAGTCACGGTGAAGTTGCGCGCCACAAGGTTCGGTGCCACCGGTAGGAGAGGTGGCTCGGCTAATCTGCACAGTGCGTTAAGTGGAGTTTCTGCCTGACGGCGGCCAGGATGGCTGCCGAACAGGAGAACAGATGACGAAGCGAACACGCCGGAACCACAGCCCGACTTTCAAGGCGAAGGTGGCTTTGGCTGCCGTGAAGGGCGAGAAGACGCTGGCCGAGCTGGCGCAGCAGTTTGACGTGCACCCGAACCAGATCACGATCTCGCGCGGGCAACTGATCGAAGGTGCTGCCGGCGTTTTCGGACCGGACGGCCACAATGAGCCCGCCGAGCCTGCGATCGACGTGAAGACGTGTGCCACGCCAAGATCGGCGAGTTGAC
>JAYTHJ010000159.1:0-4882 GCA_043732725.1 Sphingomonadaceae bacterium
GATCGATTCATGTTCATATTGTCGACAGCGGCGTCGGCGTAAGACACCGATTGACCGGTTTCAACATCCGTCCGGGAGGTCGACGATGATTGTTCAACGACTAATCTCTGCGTCGCTGCTCACCACATCGGTAGCGTCGGTGGCGCAGTACGCGCCTTATCCGCCAGCCTATTCCGAACCCGCTTATCAGCAAGGCTATGCCCAGCAGGGCTATTATGCCGACGGCCAACCGGTGGCCTCGATCGATAACTTCTACGAACCGCTGTCGCGCTACGGCCGTTGGATCGAAAGCCGCTGGGGGCGCGCCTTCGAACCGCTGGTGGCGCGCGGCTGGCGTCCGTATACCATCGGGCGTTGGGAGGACTCGCCGGTCTACGGCCGGACGTGGCGCAGCGACGAGCCGTTCGGCTGGGCGACGTATCACTATGGCCGCTGGGGCTTTGACCAGCGTTACGGTTGGGTCTGGGTGCCCGACACGGTTTGGGGACCGGGCTGGGTTGCTTGGCGCGACGGCGATGACTTCGCCGGATGGGCACCGCTGCCGCCGCAGGTCAGTGTCAGCTTCGGAATTAGCCTCGGCAGCGGCTTCGATCGCTGGAACTATGACCGCTGGTACGAGCCAAGCTGGGTCTACGTCCCGCGCGATTACGCGTACGACCGCCCCGTCTACAATGTCATCCTGCCGTACCAGCGCAACCACGAGTTCTGGGAGCATACGCGCGGCGTCACGCACTACGACCGCGACGGCGATCATATCGTCAACCGCAGCTTCGACCATGACCGGGGCCGCGACTTCGGGCGTGACCAGGGGCATGATAGCCGATCGGATGGGCATGATCGGCAGCAGCGCGGCTTTACCGGTGGTCGTCGCGATGAGCACGTCGGATCCGACGTTCGGACGGGCGACGGGCGCAGGAATTACGACCAGCGCGCTAATAACGACCGCTCTGCCGAGGTGCGCCCGGGAGGCTCGCCGATTGCGGTTCACCCCGGCTATGGCCAGCCGCACTATCGTCAGTTTACCTCGGAACAGCCGGGCTCCGACCCGCGCGGCGGCCCAAGTTTCTATGGCCGCCCGGCCACGCCGGCAGTATCCGGCGGCGGCGCAGCCGTTCCCGGCGGTGCCATTGCGCCACAACTCGACCCGCGGGCGGCCTACGCCAGCCGCGACCGCGTCGTCGGCAATCCGAACGGCGCGGCTGGTGGACAACGGCCCGATTGGGAGCGGCGGCGCGAACAGACGTTTCAACCAGCGACTGGGGGTAACGTGCCGCCGTTCAACCGCGGCGAGCGCGGGCGCCCCGAAGGTTATGGGCTGCCGCCGATGCAGTATGGTCGCGCGCCGGGAGCCGAGCGGCCGCGGGCCGGTCCGGTAGCGCCCCCGGCGGCTGCTTTCGCGCGGCCCGCGGCCCCGTTCGTGCAGCCTGCGCCTGCCCCGCCGCGCGCGGCTCCCGCCCCACGCCCCGAGCCGCAGCGGGCTAACCGCGGCGAGAACGTCAAGCCGCAGTAAAGGGCGGCATACAGCCAGCCTCATGCTGTCACGCTCAACCCCGCGGTCGACCGCTGCCGTCGTCTTCCCGCAAACGCCACTTGCGTGTTCGCCCGCTGCTGCACACTATGCCACTGCGGGTCGGGCGAAGGGGACGGTGTGCCGGGAGTTGCTGCGTTCGACGAGATGTTCGGCCATGCCGGGGCGGCGGCGGGCAACATCCGTGCGGCGTATCAGCCGATCGCGGCGTGGCTCGACGGCTCGCCGCATGAACTGATGCAGACGCGGCGACGGCAGGCCGAGCTGTTCTTTCGCCGTATCGGGATCACCTTCGCGGTCTACGGCGATCCCGATGCCGACGAGCGGCTGATCCCGTTCGATATCCTGCCACGCGTACTTGCTGCGGATGAGTGGACGCGGCTCGAAGCCGGGCTGGTGCAGCGCGTCGCGGCACTAAATCTGTTTCTCGCCGACATCTACGGCAAGCAGGAGATCCTGCGCGCCGGCATCGTGCCAGCCGACCTCGTGCTACGTAATCCGGCCTATGCGCTGGCGATGGTCGGCAAGCGTCCGGCGCACGATATCTGGGTGCACATTGCCGGGATCGACCTCGTCCGCACGAGCGCCGACGAGTTCTACGTGCTCGAGGATAACGCCCGCACCCCGTCGGGGGTGTCGTACATGCTCGAGAACCGCGAAGTCATGCTGAAACTGATGCCCGAGCTGTTCGGCCAGCTCCGCATCCGCCCGGTCGAGAACTACCCCGACCTGCTGCTGCAGATGCTGCAGTCGGTCGCCCCCGCCAATACCGGTCACGAGCCCGTCAGCGTGCTGTTGACCCCGGGGCAGCACAACAGCGCCTTCTACGAACACAGCTTTCTTGCCGACAAGCTCGGCGTCGAACTGGTCGAAGGCTCCGACCTGTTCGTGCGTGACAATAAGGTGTTCATGCGCACCACCGAGGGCCCGCAGCAGGTCGACGTGATCTACCGGCGCCTCGACGACGCGTATCTCGACCCGCTAGTCTTTCGTCCCGACTCAATGCTCGGCGTGCCCGGGCTAATGAGCGCCTATGACGCCGGTAACGTCAATCTCGCCAACGCCGTCGGCACCGGCGTCGCCGACGACAAAGCGATCTACAGCTATATGCCGGAGATCATCCAGTTCTACACCGGTAACGCGGCAATTCTGAACAACGTACCGACCTGGCGCTGCCGCGAGCCCGGCGCCCTTGCCTATGTGCTCGATCATCTCGCGGAGTTGGTCGTCAAGGAAGTCGACGGCTCGGGCGGTTACGGCATGCTGGTCGGCCCGCATGCACCGGCGGCGGCGATCGCCGCCTTCGCCGCCAAGCTCCGCGCCAGCCCCGAGAAGTTCATCGCGCAGCCAACGCTGGCGCTATCGACCTGCCCAACGTTGTGCGACACCGGCATCTTCCCCCGCCACGTCGACCTGCGCCCCTTCGTGCTGACCGGAGCCAATGGCACGCGCATCGTTCCCGGCGGGCTAACCCGCGTCGCGCTCGACCCCGGCTCGCTGGTGGTCAACAGCAGCCAGGGCGGCGGCACGAAAGACACCTGGGTGCTCGATGAGTAGCGCATGCTGAGCCGCACCGCCGGCAATCTCTACTGGGTCGGGCGTTACATCGAGCGCGCCGATTTTCTGTCGCGCTTGATCGAGGCGACGCTCCGCTTGTCGGCACTGCCGTCCTCGTATGGTGGCGCGACCAATGCGTGGGAGAGCGCGCTGGCGGCGGCGTGGATGACGCATGCGCACCGCGAGCGCGGGCTGCCTCTCGACGAGTTCGGGATCGCCGAATTCCTGACCGTCGACCCGCGTAACCCGGGATCGATCCGGCGCTGCCTCGAGGGCGCGCGCGCAAACGCCCGGTCGGTACGAACCGCGCTGACGTTGGAGGCGTGGGAGGCGATCAACGGCGCGTGGCTCGAGGTGCAGCGCTTCGGCACCCACCTCGATCAGCGCGAGCAGCTGGTCCAGCTGCTCGAAACGGTCAAGGCGGCGATGCTGGCGTTCGACGGGGCTGCCCATCGCACGATGCTGCGCGGTGACGCACACTGGTTCATCCAGCTCGGCAGCGCGGTCGAGCGCGCCGATAACAGCGCCCGGCTGCTCGACGTCAAATACCACATCGTACTACCCGGGGACGAGGCGGTCGGCGGTAGCCTCGATTACTTCCAGTGGACGACGATCCTGCGTACCGTTTCAGCGCTGACCGCCTATCGCTGGGTCTATCGCGATTCGGTGAAGCCGTGGCTGGTCGCCGACCTGCTGATCCTCAACCGCCAGATGCCGCGCAGCCTGGCCAGCTGCTACGAGGAGATCCTGCGCCGCCTTGATCAGCTGGCGGAGCGCGGCGGACGTCGCGGCGCGGCGCACCGGCTCGCGGCGGCGGGTTACGCCAAGCTCGATCAGGCAAATATCGGCGGCATTTTCAAGGTGGGGCTGCACGAGTTCCTGCGCGGCTTCATCGCCGACAACAACGCGCTTGGTGCCGCGATCGCCGAACAGTATCTGTTCTGATCATGCGCATCCGGATCGACTACACGACGACCTACGACTATGCGCAACCCGCACACAGCGTTATCCAGTTGCTGCGGCTGACCCCGCGCAGCGGCGACGATCAGCAGGTCAAGCGCTGGCGCATCGACGTGGATGCCGACGGCGCGCTCCGCACGGGCTGCGACGCGTTCGGCAATGCGACCCATTTGTTCAGCGCCGACGGCCCGCTGCGGCGACTCGTGCTGACGGTCGCCGGTGAGGTCGAGACCGGCGACGCGGCAGGCGTCGTGCGCGGCTTCCCCGAGCCGCTGGCACCGATGATGTTCCTGCGATCGACGCCGCTGACCGCGCTCAGCCCGGCGCTGAGCGAGTTCGCGCACACGCTGGCGGGCGATACTCTGCTCGACCGGCTGCATAC
Organism: Sphingomonadaceae bacterium; assembly: GCA_043732725.1. Classification (GTDB taxonomy): domain Bacteria; phylum Pseudomonadota; class Alphaproteobacteria; order Sphingomonadales; family Sphingomonadaceae; genus Polymorphobacter_B. The sequence goes on from JAYTHJ010000159.1 coordinate 4,428, forward strand.
GCTCAACGGCGGCATTCACGCCCGCATGGCGTTCGACCCCGATGCGACCGGGACCGGCACCGACGCGTCTGGCGCCTTCGCGCAGGGGCGCGGCGTCTGCCAGGATTACGCCCACATCTTCTGTGCCGCGGCGCGCGCGCTCGATGTCCCGGCGCGCTACGTCTCGGGGCATTTCGTCCGCAGCGACGACGTCGCGGTGCAGCCCGCGGGGCATGCGTGGGTGGAGGCGCTGGTTCCCGATCTCGGCTGGGTCGGCTTCGATCCGACGCACGGTATTTCGGTCACCTCGGCGCATGTCCGCGTTGCGGTCGGGCTCGACTATCTCGATGCCGCGCCGGTGCGCGGCGCGCGTCGCGGCGGTGGTATCGAGGCGCTCAGCGTCAGCGTGCGAGCGGTCGAGCTGGCGCGACAGTCCCAGTCCCAAGGTCAGCAATCTCAGGGCCAGTCCGCCTTTC
>JAYTHJ010000160.1:0-4879 GCA_043732725.1 Sphingomonadaceae bacterium
GAGAATGCTCAGATCGCTGTGAAATCGCTGCTAAACCGTTCCCGGTGTCGCGAATCGGTGCGTCGGCGCCGAGTCGTTCGGGCCGGGCGCGGGGGCGGCTTCGCCGAACCATGCCGCGACGCGCGCCTTGGCGGCGGCGTCGATGTGGAGGCCCTGCTTGGTCCGACGCCACAGCACGTCGTCGGCGGTGGTCGCCCATTCGCGCGTCGTGAAGTAATCGAGTTCGGCCTCGAATAGCCCGCCGAGGTTGTCGCCGAGCCCGCCCGCCAGTAGCGGCTCGGCGGCGCTGCCGAGCGTCCGCGCGAGCCGCTTAACCAGCTGAGGGTCGTAGTTGGCGTATTCGGCGGTAAGGTTGGCGAGCCACCGCGCGAACGCCGCTTGGCCGGTCTCGCCGTTCTGCCGCTCGATGTCGCCGCCGGGCAGCGGCGCTGTCGCGGTCCACGGCTGGCTCGCCGGAGCGATGCGCTCGAGCACGGCTTCGGCCAGCACGCGGTAGGTGGTGATCTTGCCGCCGACGACGGTCAGCGCAGGGACGCCGGCGTGCTCGACGAGCGTATAGTCGCGCGAGGTCTCGCGCTCGCCCTTGCCGGCTTCGAGGACCAGCGGGCGAACGCCGGCGTAGCGGTAAACGATGTCGGCGTGCGTCAGCGGTCGAGTGAGGAAGCGGTTAACCGCGCCAAGCAGATAGTCGGTCTCGGCGTCGGTGACCGCGACCGCGGCGGGCGCGTCGATGGCGTGTTCGGTGGTGCCGATCAGCGAGAAGTCGTGCTCGTAGGGGATGACGAAGATGATCCGCCCGTCGGGCTGCTGCAGCATGAAGGCATCGCGTCCGAGATGAACCCGGCGGGTGACGATATGCGAGCCCTGCACCAGCCGCAGCCCCGGCGCATCGTTGCGGCCCAGGACGCTGCGCGCGACCTGCTCGGCCCACGGCCCGGCGGCGTTGACGAGATAGCGGGCGCTGAGCTCGGTGCCGTCGCCCAGCGTCGCCAGCCAACGCTCGCCGTCATAGCGGGCTGCGGTGATGCGGGTGCGGGTGCGGACGACCGCGCCGCGGTCGGCGGCATCGCGGACGTTGGCGACGACCAGTCGCGCATCGTCGACCCAGCCGTCCCAATAACGGTAGGCGCGGGTGTAACGCGCGTCGAGCGAGCGCCCGCTACGCTCCTGCCGCAGATCGATCCGCTCCGAACCGGGCACCGTCCGGCGCTTGGCGAGATGGTCATACAGAAATAGCGCGGCGCGCAGCTGCCACTCGGGGCGATCGGCGGTCACCGGCAGCACGAATGGCTGCGGCCAGCTGAGATGCGGGGCGATGTCGAGCAGCACCTCGCGCTCGGCGAGCGCCTTGCGGACCAGCCCGAACTGGTAAAATTCGAGGTAGCGCAGTCCGCCGTGGATCAGCTTGGTCGAGGCGCTCGACGTCGCGCCACCAAGGTCGCCGGCCTCGACCAACGCCACCGACAGCCCGCGGCCGCTGGCGTCGCGCGCGATGCCAGCGCCGTTGATGCCGCCGCCAATGACCAGCAGATCGACCGTGCCCTGCATACGCTGTCCTTTCGTTCCAGTGCTTGTTAGGGAAGGCGGATGACTTCGGATAGCCCGAACCCGCTGATCCTTGTGCTCGATGAGGGAACGACATCGACGCGGGCGCTAGTCTTTGACCTGCGCGGCAGCATTGTCGCAGCCGTCGCCCGACCGCTGACCCAAGCCTACCCGCAGTCGGGCTGGGTCGAGCATGATGCCGCCGAGATCTGGGGGCTGAGCCTCGCATGCCTGCGCGAGGCGGCCGCTACCGTCGGCATTGAGCGTATCGCGACGATCGGCCTCACCAATCAGCGCGAGACTGTTGTCGCGTGGGACCGGGTGAGCGGCGATCCGCTCGCCCCGGCGATCGTCTGGCAGGACCGGCGCACTGCCGACCGCTGCACCAAGCTTCGCGCCCAAGGTTTCGAAGCCGAGGTGCAGGCGACGACCGGCCTCGTGCTCGATCCGTACTTCTCGGCGACCAAGGTTGCGTGGCTGCTCGACCACAATCCGGCTGTCCAGACGGCGGCGCGCGAGCGGCGGCTGGCGGTGGGCACCGTCGACAGCTGGCTTCTGTTCAAGCTGACCGAGGGCGGCGTCCATGCGATCGACGCGACCAACGCCGGGCGGACGCTTCTGATGGACCTGCACACCGGCATCTGGGATACCGGGCTGGCCGCACGCTTCCGCGTCCCGCCAGCGGCGCTGCCGCGGATCACCGACTGCGCCGGCCCGCTCGGCTCGACGCGGTTGCTCGGTCGGGTAATCCCGATCACCGCCAGCATCGGCGACCAGCATGCTGCAGCGATCGGGCAGGGATGCCTGCAACCTGGCATGGTCAAGGCGACGTACGGCACCGGCATCTTCCTGCTGGCACATGCCGGACCGCAGCCGCCGAAGTCGGCGCACCGCCTGCTCTCCACGCTGGCATGGCGGCTGGGCGGCGTCGCGGCGTATGCCCTCGAAGGAAGCGTCTTCACAGCCGGCGCGGCGGTGCAGTGGCTACGCGACGGCATCGGGCTGATCGACACGGCCGCCGAGTCCGAGGCGATGGCGCGGTCGGTCGCCGACAGCGGCGGGGTTGTCGTGGTGCCCGCTTTTACCGGCATGGGAGCCCCGCACTGGCGCGCCGACGTGCGCGGCATTATCACCGGGCTGACCGCGGCGACGACGCGGGCGCATCTGGTCCGCGCAACGCTGGCGGCGATGGCGCACCAGACCGCCGACCTGCTGGCCGCGCTGGCCGCCGACGGGGTGACACCGACGGTGCTGCGTATCGATGGCGGCATGGTCGCCAACGACTGGCTATGCCAGCACCTCGCCGACGTCCTCGATATTGCCGTGGAGCGGCCGCGGGTCATCGAGACCACCGCGCTCGGGTGCGCGATGCTGGCGGCGCTGGGGGCCGGGCTGTTCGCGACGCTGGACGAGGCGGCCGCCGCGATGCGCCAGCCAGGGGAGCGCTTCGAGCCGGCGATGGATACGGCGGCGCGCGCCGCCGATACTGCCGCATGGAACCATGCCGTCCGGCAGGCGCTGACGCCGTGACCGGGGCGCTACCATGACCAAGGTGTTGCCATGACCGAAGTCCTGCTGTCGATCGCCGTGCTCGCGGCCTTCGCGCTGCTGGCCCGAGGCGCATGGCTGCTGTGGCGGCGGCAGGGCAAGCCGCTCAATGCATGGCTGATGCTCGGGGTCGCGGTCGTGCTGCTGATCAATGTCTGGGCGGGGTCGATGCCGCTTCCGCGCTAGCTTGGCATCAGCTCACCGCGCCCTCGTCAGCTCCCGCATCGCCAGGTCGAGCCCGGCGAGTGTCAGCGGGTACATGCGGTCCTCCAGGATTACCTTGAGCATCTGAATCGACTGGCCGTTGCCCCAGCTATTCTCCGGGATCGGGTTGAGCCAGACGCTGGCGTGATAGATGTCGAGGACACGGCGTAGCCAGGTTTCGCCGCTTTCCTCGTTCCAATGCTCGACCGAACCGCCCGGATAGTTGATCTCGTACGGCGACATCGACGCATCGCCGACGAACACCACCTTATAGTCGTGCGGATACTTGTGCAGTACGTCCATCAGTGGCGTCCGCTCGGTCCAGCGGCGCTTGTTGTCCTGCCACACCGCTTCGTACGGGCAGTTGTGAAAATAGAAGAACTCAAGATGCTTGAACTCGGAGCGCGCCGCCGAGAACAGTTCCTCGCAGAGCTTGATCCACGGGTCCATCGAGCCGCCGACATCGAGGAACAGCAGCACCTTGACCGCATTGTGCCGCTCGGGCCGCATGACGATGTCGAGATACGCCTTGCGCGCCGTGCCGCTGATCGTCGCGTCCAAGTCGAGTTCGTCCGCCGCACCGTCGCGCGCGAACCGCCGCAGCCGCCGCAGCGCCAGCTTGATGTTGCGCGTGCCGAGCTCGACCGTCGCGTCGAGGTTCTTGAACTCGCGCTTGTCCCAGACCTTGACGGCGCGGCCGTGGCGGCCGCTGTCCTGGCCGATGCGAATACCCTCGGGATTATAACCGTTCGCGCCAAACGGCGAGGTGCCCCCGGTTCCGATCCACTTCGAGCCGCCCTCGTGGCGCTCGTTCTGCTCGGCAAGCCGCTCCTTCAGCGCCGCCATGATCTCGTCCCACGAGCCCAGCGCCTTGATCTTCGCCATCTCGGCTTCGGACAGATGGAGCTCGGCAACCTTGCGCAACCACTCCTCGGGAATTTCGACGGTATTGGTGCCGTACACTGTCTCTAGGCCTTTAAAAACCTTACCGAACACCTGATCGAAGCGGTCGAGCAGCCCCTCGTCCTTGACGTAAGCCGCGCGCGACAGGAAATAAAACTGCTCAACGCTGTCGTCGATGACGCCCTCGCGCAGCGCTTCGAGCAGCGTCAGATGCTCCTTCAGCGACGCCGGAATCTTCGCGGCGCGGAGCTCGGTGAGGAAGTTCAGGAACATGAGTCGCTCCCGTGATTATCGTCCAAGACCGGTGAAACCGGTGACACGTCACCACTGAATGCTACCTGCGGACATGCGCTGTGCGGTATCGATAGAGCTTGCAAGGAAATCGGCTTCTGAAGCACTGGTTAGTAATACCCAAATAGGTTGCTAAAGTCAAGCTGAATTCTATCTTGGTTGGACACACAAGATGAGCGGCCACAATCGCTACGGTGATCGGGCCAAGTGGCTTCGTTCGATCAACCCTGCTGCCCCCGCCGGCTCATGAACGCCAACCGCTCGAACAGCATGACGTCCTGCTCGTTCTTGAGCAGCGCGCCGTGGAGCGGCGGGATAAGTGTCTTGGTATCGCGCGAGCGCAGCACGTCCAAGGGCAGGTCTTCGTGCATCAGCAGCTTGAGCCAGT
>JAYTHJ010000161.1:0-4864 GCA_043732725.1 Sphingomonadaceae bacterium
CGGAAAGGGCCGACGTTCGCCGGTTTGCGCATAGCCGCAGCGCTCGTAATAGGCGACAAGCTCGGTGCGCCTGGCGATGACGGTCATCTCGATCGACCGCGCCCCGAACACGTCCCCGGCGGCGCGTTCGGCGGCGGCGAGCATGCGCCGACCGATGCCGCCGCCCTGCCGCCCCGGCTCGACCGCGAGCATGCCCATATAGGCGCTGCCGCCGCCGTGATCGCTGATGGTGACGCTGGCGAGCAGCACGCCTCCGTCTTCGTACAGCAACACCCGCTGCGCCGGGTCAGTGATCGTCGCGGTAAGCGTCTCGGCGTCGGTACGCGGCCCGCGGAGCAGGTCGGCCTCGTGCGTCCAGCCGTCGCGCGCCATGATCCCACGATAGCTGCGTTCGACCAGCGCGTGCAGCGCGGGGACGTCGGCGGGCGCGGCGAAACGGGTGTGGAGTCGATCCTTCCCGCCTTCGGAGAGGGGAACCGCACTTGCGGTGGAGGGGCAATCAGGCACGCTCATCTTTATCTCACAAAAGCCTCGGCAGATCGACGGCCCCAGTCAGCTTCGCGCTACGCGCTTTCGCAACGCTGCCGCCGAGCAATCGCATCGCCTGCGCCCGCGCTTCGACGGTGACCTCCGCCCCCGACAGCATGCGCGCGATCTCCTCGCGGCGCTCGCCCGCATCGAGCATGGTGACGCCGGTGCGCATCACGGTACCGTCGCTCGACTTGGCGATGCGCCACTGGTGGCTGCCGCGCGCCGCGACCTGCGGGCTGTGCGTGACGACTAGCAACTGGGTGCGCTCGGCGAGGCGCGCGAGGCGCTCACCGATGGCGCTGGCGACCGCGCCGCCGACGCCGCGGTCGATCTCGTCGAAGATAATCGTGCCGGCGCTGCCGATGGCGACGAGTGCGACCTTTAACGCCAGCACGAAGCGCGAAAGCTCGCCGCCGCTGGCGATCCTGAGCAACGGCCCGAACGGCACACCGGGGTTGGTCGAGACCTCGAACTCGACGCGGTCGGCCCCGGCCGCCGACCACTGTGCCTCGGGCAGCGCGGCGATCGCGGTGCGGAAGCGCGCCGCATCGAGCTTGAGCGGCGCGAGTTCGTCGGCAACGGCGGCATCGAGCGTCACGGCGGCGGCGGTGCGCGCCGCAGTCAACGACTGCGTCGCCGCGGCGAAGCTCACGCGCGCCGCCGCCGCCGCGTTCTCCAGCCCGGCGAGATGCGCCCCACCCGCCTCGATCGCCTCCGCCCTGGCAGCGAGGTCGAGCGCCAGCGCGGGCAGCGCGTCGACTTCGACCCGGTGCTTGCGCGCCATACCGCGCAGCTCGAACAGCCGGGTCTCGGCCGCTTCGAGCCGCGCCGGATCAAAGATCAGCGCGCGCCCTGCGGCTGCCAATTTGTCCTCAGCCTCGCTCGCCTCGATCACCGCGCGGTCCATACTCGCCAGCGCCTCGGCCAGCAGATCGAGTTCGGGCGCGAGCCGCTCGAGCCGCCGCGCTGCCAGGCGTAGTGCGGCTAGCCCGCCATCCGAACCACCGAGCAGCGTCGTCACCGCGTCGAGGTCCTCGGCCAGCCGCGCGCCTTTCTGCATCGTCGAACGCGCCTCCGCGAGGTCGGCTTCTTCGCCCGGCTCGGCGGCGAGTTCGGTCAGTTCGGCGACGGTGTGCGTCAGCCACTCGCGGTCGCGCAGCGCGGCGTCGAGCGTTGCCCGCGCGACGTCGAGCGCGTCATCGGCGGCACGCCACGCGGCGTAGGCGCTCGCGGCGCGCGCCGTCGCGGCCTGCAGTCCGCCGAACGCATCGAGCAGCGCCCGGTGGCCGCGCGCGTTGAGCAGCCCGCGGTCGTCCTGCTGGCCATGGACCTCGACCAGCGTGCTGCCGACTTCGCGCAGCAGCGCCGCCGACACCGGCTGGTCGTTGATGAACGCGCGGCTGCCGCCGTCGGCCGCCACCCGACGCCGCAGGATCAGCTCGCCGCGATCCTCGGCATCTGGACCCAGCCCCTGCTCGTCGAGCAGCGCCCGCGCCGGGTGCTCCGCGCCGACGCTGAACGCCGCGGTCACTACCGCTTGCTCGGCGCCGCTACGCACGAGCCCGGCATCGCCGCGCGCGCCGAGCGCCAGCCCGAGCGCGTCGAGCAGGATCGACTTGCCCGCGCCGGTCTCGCCGGTCAGCACGCCCAGCCCCGGCGCGAATTCGAGCCGGAGTGCCTCAATCAGCACGACATCGCGGATATCGAGCGCGGTCAGCATACCGCCAAAAGCGGCTTCAGGCGGTCTTCTTGGTGATCAGCGCGAACGAATGCTGATACCATTTCGAGCCGGGATAGTTGTAGCCGAGCACCGCCGCCGACTGCTTCGCCTGCTCGGGCAGCCCGACGGCCAGATAGCATTCGGTCAGCCGCTCGAGCGCTTCGGGCGTGTGGCTCGTGGTGTCGTATTTATCGACGACGGTGCGGAAGCGGATGATCGCGGCGAGGAACAAATCGTTCTTCTGATAATAGCGTCCGATCGCCATCTCTTTGCCCGCGAGGTGGTCACGCGCGAGGTCGATCTTGAGCCGCGCGTCGGCGGCATAGTCCGACGTCGGATAGCGTCGGATTAGCTCGCCGAGCGCGTCGAGCGCCTGCTGGGTAATCTTCTGGTCGCGATCGACGCTGCTGATCTGCTCGTAGTAACTGACCGCGATGACATAGTAAGCGTACGGAGCTTCGCGGCTGCCGGGGTGCAGCGATAGGAAGCGCTGCGCCGACGAGATCGCATCGGGATATTGCTCGGCGACGTAATAGCTGTACGCCGACATCAACTGCGCCCGGCGTGCCCACACCGAATACGGATGCTGACGCTCGACCTCGTCAAACTGCAGCGCCGCCTGTTTATACTGACGGTTGGCCAGCGTATCGCGCGCGACATTGTACAGCGTATCGACATCGCGCGCGACATACGCCTGGTCCTTGCGTACCTTTGTCGAGCTGCACCCGGTGAGAGCGAGGCTCGCCGCAAATAACGGCAGCAGGGTGTAACGTAATAGGCGCGGCGTGGTCATGGTCTGGATCTTAGCGGATGAGCGGCGGGGTGCCAAGCGGGGGTGAGGGGGGCGTATGGTTGATCGCCGCCGGCATTGTCGTTTTTTCTTATCCTTTCCGCTTCAGGAGATGGGTGAGGGTGGTCGACGTGCGAGTGACCGCAGTCTCTCGATCGGAGTTAGGCTTCACCCGACCCCTCCCCTGAAGAGAAAGGAGGCGGAAAGAAGCGCAGCCAGAAGCGGCTGAGCACTTCACCCTCCAGTCCGGAAATACGCCTCCACCGGCCCCGTCTGCTTGATCGTGATCGGCTGCCCATGCCGGTCGCGCGAGCCCGCGACGCTCACCCGCACCCAATTTTCGCTGATGCAATATTCGTCGACGTTGTTGCGCTCGATACCCTTGAAGCGGATGCCGATACCGCGCGCCAGCACCGCTTCGTCATAGTGCGGACTGGCCGGGTTGTTGGCGAGCCGGTCGGGCGGCGTGCCGGCACCGGCAGGTTCTAACAGCATGTCTGCGGCTGGCGCCGCTGGCGGCGCGTCGGTCGCAACGTCAATAGTTGTCGCAGCTTGCGCAGGCTCGCCCCCACCAGCTTGCGGCATCTCGCGGATCATTCCAGCTTCGGGCGTGTCATGAATCGGGTCGGTCATTGGTCGGCCTCAAACGCAATAAGGAACCGGGGTGATAGCGCCGACTCCAGCGCGTGTCCAAGCGGCCCGCGCAGTGGCAACCGATCCGTTCGTTCAATGACACCGGCCAGTTACCGCGGCGGATAAACCGCGGGTGAAACGGCGGTCATCCGGCGTACATCTCAAAACGCCCACGGAGTGCCGATGATAATTACGCGTTACCTGCTCGTCACCGCCGCCGTCGCCTTTGCCGGCGCTGTTGCCGCGTTCACTGCCGTGGCGTTCGCCGGAGCCGCGGCGGCATTTGGCGCGTCGCCGCCGGTCGCGGGGGGTGCTGCTCCGCCGGCCCTGAGTAGCGACGCCGTTTCAGGCCAGCGCGGCGACGCAATGCGCGCCAAGCTCAAGGACATGGACACCGATCACGACGGCCGCTGGAGCAAGGCTGAGTGGCTCGCCGGCGGCCGCAACGCCAAGGGTTTCGACCGCATGGATACCAATCACGACGGCTATCTGACGCCCGACGAACTGCGCGCAGGCATGGCCGCGATGCGGGCGGCGCGGGCGCAGGACATGCCATTGCCGCCGGCTGCTGGGGCGCCGGAGTAGGTGGGCTAATCGCAGCAGCCGCTCACAGTCTGCGCCCGACCGTTCTGGCCATCTCGCGTCCTTGCTGGGAAGGATCATGGGAAAGACTTTGCTTGCGCTACGGGACGGTATCAAGACGCATTACCCTCGCGCCGACTTTCTCCCGTCAGCACGGGAGAGGGAGCACAAAGGGTAAACCGGCGAGAGTGACAGTCTAAGAGCCTGATCCGAAAGTAGTTGAGCAATACCAGTATCTTGTGGTTCACCCGTCTTTGCAATGAGATGGAGTGAGCCATGGGATGGACTCGTATTGCCCGGCGTGAGCATAGCCGGGAAGGATTGCGATATCCAAGCGATATGACGGAGCGCGAATGGCTGCTGACGGCGCCATTCATTCCGCCTGCGAAGACCGGAGGTCGGCGTCGGACGACGGGCATGCGCGAGGTTGTAAACGCGCTGCTGTATATTGCGTCGAGCGGCGGTGCGTGGCGGATGCTGCTCAAATGCTTTGCGCCGATGTCGACGGTGCGGCGCTATTTCTACGCTTGGCGGAACACCGGCTTGTTCGAGACGATCAACACCGTGCTGGTGATGAACCTGCGCGAGATCGAGGGGCGCGAGGCGCA
>JAYTHJ010000162.1:0-4770 GCA_043732725.1 Sphingomonadaceae bacterium
CTGCGCGCCGCGATCGTCCGGGTCCGCGCCGAGGCCGAGAATGCGGTGCGGTCGGGCAAGAGCCAGCTGTTCCTGACCGACGAGAACCAGTCGGCGACACGCGCCGGGATCACGATGATCCTCGCCGCTGCCGGCGTCCACACGCACCTCGTCAACAAGGGGCTGCGGGCGTTCTCCAGCATCAACGTTCGCTCGGCCGAGTGCCTCGATACGCATTATTTCGCCGTGCTCATCGGCGTCGGCGCGACCACGGTGAACGCCTATCTGACGCAGGAAGCCATCGCCGACCGGCAGGCGCGCGGGCTGTTCGGCAACCGCAGTTTCGACGAGTGCATGGCGCGCTACAAGAAAGCGGTCAACGACGGGCTGCTCAAGATCATGGGCAAGATGGGCATCGCGGTGCTGTCGTCGTACCGCGGCGGCTACAACTTCGAGGCCGTTGGGCTGTCGCGCGCGCTGGTCGACGACTTTTTCCCCGGCATGCCCGCGAAGATTTCGGGCGAGGGCTTCGAGTCGATCTTTCTCAACGCCCAGATGCGCCACGAGGCGGCGTGGGACGAGGCGGCGGGGGCGTTGCCGATTGGCGGGCTGTATCGCTACCGCGCCAACTCGGAGGCGCATGCTTATCAGGCTAATCTGATCCACGTCCTGCAAAGCGCCGTCACCAACGACAGCTATTCGGAATATCTGCGCTTCAGCCGCGCGGTCGCCGAGCTACCGCCGATCTATTTGCGCGACCTGCTCGAGTTCAATTGGGCGAGGACCCCGAGTAGCATCGAGGGCGTCGAGTCGATCAGCGAAATCCGCAAGCGCTTCGTCACGCCGGGGATGTCGCTCGGCGCGCTTGGTCCCGAAGCGCACGAGACGCTGGCCATTGCGATGAACCGCATCGGGGCCAAGGCGGTCAGCGGCGAGGGCGGCGAGGACCGCTCGCGCTACGCGCCCTATGCCAATGGCGATAACGCCAACTCGGGGATCAAGCAGATCGCCAGCGGTCGATTCGGGGTGACCGCCGAATATCTCAACGCCTGCGAGGAGATCGAGATCAAGGTCGCGCAGGGGGCCAAGCCCGGCGAGGGCGGGCAGCTGCCGGGGTTCAAGGTCACCGAGATGATCGCGCGGCTGCGGCACTCGACGCCGGGCGTGATGCTGATCTCGCCGCCGCCGCACCATGATATCTATTCGATCGAGGACCTGGCGCAGCTGATCTATGACCTCAAGCAGATCAACCCGCGCGCGCGGGTATGCGTCAAGCTGGTCAGTTCGGCGGGCATCGGCACCGTCGCGGCGGGCGTCGCCAAGGCGCATGCCGACGTTATCCTGATCTCGGGCCATGTTGGCGGCACTGGTGCGTCGCCACAGACCAGCATCAAATACGCCGGGACGCCGTGGGAAATGGGACTGTCCGAGGTCAATCAGGTGTTGACGCTCAACGGCCTGCGCCACCGGGTCAAGCTGCGCACCGACGGCGGGCTCAAGACCGGCCGCGATATCGTTATCGCCGCGATCCTCGGGGCGGAGGAGTTCGGCATCGGCACGTTAAGCCTGGTCGCGATGGGCTGTATCATGGTCCGGCAGTGTCACTCGAATACCTGCCCGGTCGGTGTCTGCACGCAGGACGAGGCGCTGCGTAAGAAATTCGGCGGCTCGCCTGAGAAGGTGATCAACCTGATGAGCTTCATCGCCGAGGAGGTCCGCGATATTCTCGCCAAGCTCGGCGTGCGCAGCCTGGACGAGCTGATCGGCCGAACCGAGCTGCTGCGTCAGGTCAGCCGCGGGGCCGAGCATCTCGACGACCTCGACTTGAATCCGATTCTTGCCAAGGTCGACGCGCCCGATCATGCGCGGCGCTTCTCGATCCCGACGCACCGCAACGAGGTTCCCGACAGCCTCGACGCGCAGATGCTCGCCGACGCCGCGCACGTCTTCGACCGTCGCGAAAAGATGCAGCTGACATATACGGTGCGCAACACCCACCGTGCCGTCGGCACGCGCTTCTCGGCGGCGATCACGCAGGCTTACGGCATGACTGGGCTGGCACCGGGGCATGTTCATATCCGGCTGCGGGGCAGCGCCGGGCAGTCGCTCGGCGCGTTCGCGGTGCAGGGCTTAAAGCTCGAGGTGTTCGGCGAGGCCAACGACTATGTCGGCAAAGGTCTGAGCGGTGCGACAATTGTGGTGCGCCCGATGGTGTCGTCGCCGCTCGCCAGCCAAGACAATACGATCATCGGCAACACCGTGTTGTACGGCGCGACCGCGGGCAAGCTGTTCGCCGCCGGGCAGGCGGGCGAGCGCTTCGCCGTCCGCAACTCGGGCGCGCTGGTCGTTATCGAAGGCTGCGGGGCCAATGGCTGCGAGTATATGACCGGCGGCACCGCGGTTATCCTCGGCGAAGTCGGCGACAATTTCGGAGCCGGCATGACCGGCGGCATGGCGTTCGTCTACGACCCCGGCGGGCAGCTGCCGCGCCGCATCAATCGCGACTCGATCGAGCTGTTCCGGCTCGGCAGCACGCATTGGGAGGGCGTGCTGCATGCGCTGGTCACCGAGCACGCGGCCGAAACCGGGTCGAAGTGGTCGGCGCAGCTGCTGCTCGACTGGGATCGCAGCCGCGACGCCTTTTGGCAGGTGTGTCCGAAGGAAATGCTGACCCGCCTGTCGTATCCGCTCAACGACGAGCCTACATTGGTTGCAGCGGAGTAACACAGCATGTCGACCAGACCCGATCCCCTAATCGAAGCGTTGGCCGGCCTCGCGTCGAACGCCGCGCCATTGCTCGAACGCGCCCGCGCCTCGGGCCTATTCAGGCCGATGCCGAAGGCGGAAGCCGCCGCTCCGGCGGAGTCCCCCGACGCGGCGCAGAAGACCGCGCTGCAGGAGATTATCGTTGCGCAAGCGATGAAAATCCATGCGCTCGAAGCCGAGATTGCCGCGCTCAGGCGAGGCTGACCGCGCTGTGGGCGGCGGCGCGAGCACACCCCGATGAGCGTCGCCTTCACCAAGGAAGGCGACAGCGAGGCTGCGGCGGCCGACCTGCCCGACCGGCCCGTATCGGTGCACCCGAACTATGTCACCGCGCGCGGGCTGGCAGCGCTCGATGCGGCGCTGGCGGCAGCGCGAGCAAGCTATAGCGCCGCGCAGGCCGCGGGCGACATCAGCGCCGACCGCACCGCAATGGCGCGGGCCTCGCGCGAGTTGCGTTACTATACGTCGCGGCGGGCGTCGGCGCGGCTGGTCGACGCCGCCGCCGGCAGCGACGCGCGCGCGCCGGCGCGCTTCGGCAGCCGGGTGACGTTCGAGCATGCCGACGGCCGCCAGCACAGCTTTCGCATCGTCGGCGAGGACGAGGCCGATCCTGTCGCCGGACTTATCTCCTACGTTTCACCGCTGGCGCGCGCGCTGCTGGGTAAGGCGATGGGCGACATCGCGCGCTGGAACGGCGCCGAGGTCGAGGTGATCGGCATCACAGCGGCTTGAGCGACGGTGACAACTGTTCTATCGTGGTAGTGCACTGAGGGGGCAGACCATGCGCTACGAGGTTTCGGGCACGACGATGCAGACGGTATCGTTCGACCTCGTCCCTGGCGAGCGCCTGTATAGCCAGACCGCGACGATGGCGTGGATGTCCGACAGCATCCGGATGGACACGCACACCGGCGGAGGGCTGTTCGCCGGACTGAAGCGCGCGGTCAGCGGCGGCGGGCTGTTCGTTACCGAGTTTACTGCCGATCGGTCGGGCCACGTCGCCTTCGCGCCGCGCTTCCCCGGTCAGATCATCCCGGTCGTGCTTGCCGTCGGCCAGTCGCTGATCTGCCGCAAGGAGACCTTCCTGTGTGCCGAGAGTAGCGTCACCCTTGACATCTTCCTGCAGCAGCGTCTCGGCGCGGGGCTGTTCGGCGGCGAAGGCTTCATCCTGCAGCGCGTCACTGGTCCGGGCACGGTATTCCTCGACCTGTCGGGCGAGGTCGTCGAGAAGACGCTGAGTACTGGAGAACGCCTGCTGGTCCACGCCGGGCATATCGGCATGCAGGAGCCGTCGGTGACCGTCGATTTCCAGATGATGCGAGGCTTCCGCAACATCCTGTTTGGCGGCGAGGGGCTGTTCCTCGCGACGCTGACCGGGCCGGGCAAGATCTGGTTACAGTCGATGCCGATCCTCAACCTCGCCGAGGAGATCGCCCGCTATCTGCCGTCGAGCGGGGACAGCGGGCGCGGGAGCACTGCGCTCGGTACCGGGCTGGCGGGCGGCGCGATCGGAGGCATTTTGGGGAGCGTGTTCGGGAGCGAATAGGCTTATCCCTATCCCATTTGAGGAGAGGGAGGGCCCCGCGCCTCCCTGTCCTCAAATGGGATAGGGAAAGTATCAATCCTCTTCCTTCCCGCTCTTCGCCGCCGCCAGCTGTTTCGGCAACGGCTCGCGCTTCAGCCCGCGCCAGAGCGCGCGATTGAATGCGGCCGTATCGAGCCGGTCTTCTTCCGCAAAGTTCTGCCCCGCCATCGCCGCTGCCCACCACGCCGCGGTCCGGCGCGGCCAGGTGACATGCTCGGCACTCGTCGCTGTAGGCAGCGGCAGCTTGGTCGAGCGCAGCACGTTCGGCACCGTCGCGGTATAGGTCCAGTTCGCCTGTGCGGTTTCGAAGACATCGCTCATCGGTGCGGCGAGCGCATCGTTCAGCCCCATCGGTGGCAGCCCGAGCACATCCTCGATCGTGCGGACGAAATCGACCGTGGTGTGATGCGCCGAGACGATGGCGCGCTGCTTGACATACG
>JAYTHJ010000163.1:0-4722 GCA_043732725.1 Sphingomonadaceae bacterium
TGGTGCGCCCGGAACGATTCGAACGTCCGACCCTCAGATTCGTAGTCTGATGCTCTATCCAGCTGAGCTACGGGCGCGAGCGATCGGTTCCTAGGGCCAAGCCGGGCGCGATGCAAGCGGCTTGCTGGGCCCGGCGGCGGCGGCTACGACCACCGCTATGCGGCTTCTCATTATCCTGTCGTTGACTGTCTTGGCGAATTGCGCAGCGGGCACAGCGAGCCCTCGCGGTGAGTGGCCAAGTCTGGCGAAGCGCCCGGTCGAGAGCACGGCTGCCGCCGATCCGGCGCCAGCGCGCAGCGGTGTAGCCAGGGTATCGCCATCGCCACCGGCTGCAGCCGATGCAAGTGACGCCAAGCATCGGCTGGCAACGGCGAACCCGGCTTCCCTCTCAGGCGACGTTGCCACGCGTCTGACGATCGCCTCGCGCGACATCGACAATCTCGAACAACGCTGGCGCGTTCAGCTGGCCGCGACGCAGCGGGCGGCGGCGGCGCGGACGCGTCCGGATGCCGACGCGATCGCGCAGCTCGAAAGCGGGCGGCTCGACAGGCTCAGCGGTCAGCTGGCCGACGAACGCGCGCAGCTCGAAACGATCGCTGGCCAGCTGGCGAGCGACGCCGCCGCCGGGGTCGACGTGACCGTGCCGCTGCGCAGCATTGGCTCGCTGCTCGACCGCTGCGCCAAGCTGATCGCCGAGGGCGCGGCGACCAGCGACGGCGCGCGCGGCGGCGATCGCAAGCCACGCTGACACTTGCTACGGCAACCTGCCGAAGACGGCGCGGCGCACGGCACGCGCGATGCAATCGGCAGCAAGCGTGCCGAGCAGCGTCAGCTGCACCGCGTCGACCGGCGTCAGGCCCGGCGCGGCGGTGCTCAGCGAGAACAGCGTGTCGCCGTCGAAGGGCGTGTGGATCGGGCGGAGGGCGCGCGCCAGCCCATCGTGCGCCATCATCGCCAGCCGCTGCGCCTGCGCGCGGGTCAGCGGCGCGTCGGTTGCGACCGCGCCGATGCAGGTATTCTGGGGTGCGCTCGGGTCATTGGCGGCAAGGCCAGTGCCGATCGCGAGTTTGGGCATCGGCACCGGCCCGTCGGGCGGGGCTCCGGCGTAAACTTCGCCGAAGCTGTTGACCGCGACTAGCACTCCAACGCGGTAACCGCCGGGCACGCCGATACTGACGCTGCCGATGCCGCCAGCCCGGCTGCCGGCGCGAGCGCCGTAGCCTGCGCCGAGCGCGCCGCTTCGGTCCGCGGTCCCGGCAGCGGCGACCGCAGCCTCGGCCAGCGTCCGGTACGGTGGTTCGGCCCAGTCTTTGTCGCCGCCATTGGCGAGGTCGAACAGGATCGCCGCCGGCACGACGGGAATCGGCAGCGGCCCGGCGCGCAATCCGATACCGCACCGCGATAAGGCTACCGCCACCGCATCGGCGGCGGCGAGCCCGAATACCGAGCCGCCGCTGAGCACCAGCGCGTGGACGCGCTCGACCAGCGTGTGCGGTGCGAGCGCATCTGTCTCGCGTGTGCCGGGGCCGCCGCCGCGGACGTCGACCGCCATGACGACGGGAGCGGCGGGCAGGATCACGGTAACACCAGTGCGCGCGGCAGCGTCGTGGGCGTGGCCGACACGGAGTCCGGATACGTCGGTGAAGCAGTCGCTGCCGGTGAAATTATCGTCCATACGCGCTATCGTGCCGCAGCGACGCGGCGCTGCCAATCCGGCGGCGTAACTTAAAGCGCTGTTCAGCGGTTGCACCGCAGGATAGCGTCCTCATACCTCGCTGGAGACTTAGATGACCGCAGTCGCGCATATCAACCGGATCGGCACCGCCGTGCCGCCGAACGACGTGCATCCGGCTTTCGTGCGCTTCGTCCAGCAGTTCATCACCGAGCGGCGCGACGCGGCGCTGTTCCGGCGCATGGTCAGCCGCTCGGCGATCGAGCGGCGCTATTCGTTCTTCGAGCCGGTCGAGAATCCCGACGGCTTCGTCGCAGATACCGAGGGCTTCTACACGCCCGGCGCGTTTCCCAGCACCGCGGCGCGGATGGCGCGGTTCGAGAAGACTGCGCCGGGGCTGGCGCTGCAGGCGATCGACGCGATGGGGATCGGCGGCGAGCGCGAGCGCATCACGCACCTCGTGGTGGCGTCGTGCACCGGCTTTATCGCACCGGGAATCGACCAGCTGATCGTCAAGGCGGCGGGGCTCGACTCGGGCGTCGAGCGCACCGGAGTTGGCTTCATGGGGTGTTACGCGGCGGTCAATTCGCTGCGGCTGGCTCATCACTTCGTGCGCTCGGACCCGTCGGCACGGGTGCTGGTCGTCAACCTCGAGCTGTGTACATTGCATTTTCAACAGACCGCCAATCTCGAGCAGCTGCTGTCGATGCTGCTGTTCGGCGACGGCTGCGCGGCGACATTGGTCACCGCCGACGAGACCGGCATTGCGCTGAAAGACTTCCGTGCCACGACGATCGAGGACTCCGGCGAGGCGATTACCTGGCGGGTTGGCGATCAGGGCTTCGACATGCATCTGTCGGGCGAAGTGCCGGGCAAGATCGCGCGCGCGCTCAAGTATGAGAACGAGCGCAACGACGACCGGGGGCTGCTACGCGGCCTGCGCCCAGCGGATTACGACTTGTGGGCGGTACACGCAGGCGGGCGGACGATCCTCGATGCTGTCGAGACCGGCTTCGAGCTGGCTGCGGACAAGCTGGACTGGTCGCGGTCGGTACTGCGCGACTTCGGCAACATGTCGTCGGCGACACTGATGTTCGTGCTGCAGCGCATTCTGGCGCGGGTCGGCGACGGCGTCGAGCGGGCCGCCGACGGCTTCGGTGTGGCCTTCGGCCCGGGGCTCGCAGCGGAGAGCTTCCGGTTCAAGACGGTCTAGTGCGGAGCTTTGCGGCGCGCTCGGCCGAGCCCGAGCTGATGGACGGCGAGGCAGTGACGCCGGCGAACTTCGCCGCGTGCATGGCCGATCTGGCACGGGTCAACACCGTCACGCTGGCGCGGCCGCCGACGCTGGCGTGGTTGACAGCGGCGACGCGCCGGCTCGTGCTGGGCGACCGGTTCTCGCTGCTCGACGTCGGCTACGGCGAGGGTGACATGCTGCGCACCGTCCACCGCTGGGCGATGCGGCGCGGCTTGACGGCGGGGCTGACCGGGATCGATCTCAATCCGCGCAGCGCACCAGCGGCGCTGGCGGTGACGCCGGCCGGCATGGCGATCGATTACCGCACCGGCGATGTCTTCGCCGATCCGCTCCCGGTGCAGCCCGATTATATCGTCAGCTCGCTGGTGACGCATCATATGGGCGACGCCGAGGTCGTGCGCTTCCTGCGTTGGATGGAGGCAACTGCGCGCAAAGGTTGGTTCGTCAACGACTTGCACCGGCACTGGCTCGCCTATTACGGCTTCAAGGCGTTGGCGTCGGCGGCGCGCTGGCACCCTTTCGTGCGCCATGACGGGCCGTTATCGGTCGCGCGGAGCTTCCGCCGCGCCGACTGGGAACAGCTGATCGAAGCTGCGGGCATCGACCGGCGCACGGTGACCTTGCGCTGGCACCTGCCGTTCCGACTGTGCGTTGGGCGGGTGAAGTGAGCGCGGACGGCCCAACGAGCAGCGGCGCCGGCGGCATCGTTATCGTCGGCGGCGGCCTGGCCGGCGGCGCGGCAGCGGTGCTGTTGGCGCAGGGTGGGGCGCGGCCACTGCTGCTCGAGCGCACGATCGGACCGCACGACAAGGTTTGCGGCGAGTTCCTGTCGACCGAGGCGCAGGCGCATCTCGCCGCGCTCGGGCTGGCGACCGCCCGGCTCAGTGGCGCGCCGATCGACCGCGTGCGGCTGATCGCGGGCGAGCGCGTGGCGAGCGCCCGGCTGCCGTTCGTGGCGCTGGGGCTGACCCGGCGGCGGCTCGACGAAGCGCTGCTCGACCATGCGGCGGCCATGGGAGCCAAGGTAAAGCGCGGCGTCACCGTGCGCGCGCTCAGCCCGCGCGGGCTGGTGTCGACCGTGGGCACGCTGACAGGGCAGACCGTGTTGCTCGCCAGCGGCAAGCACGATGTCCGCGGCGCGAAGCGCGACACTGCGGGCACGCTCGATGGGCTGATCGGCTTCAAGCAGTATTTCCGGGTCCCTCCGGCGGTGCGCGCCGCGCTGCACGGGATCATCGAGGTGGTGCTGTTCGACGGCGGTTACGCCGGGCTGCAGCTCGTCGAGGACGGCATCGTCAATCTCTGCCTGCTCGTCGAGCAAGGCTATTTCGACGCCGCCGGCCGCAGTTGGGAAAGCCTGTTCGCGGCCTTGCTCGCCCAGCCCGGCATTGCGCGGAGGCTCGGCGATGCGACGCCGCTGCTGCAGCGGCCGCTGACCATCGCCGGCGTGCCCTACGGCTATGTCGCCCGCGCCGATCCGGGCGGCGCGTTCCGGCTCGGCGATCAGGCGGCGGTGATTCCGTCGTTCTCGGGCGACGGCATGTCGATCGCGCTGCACTCGGCGCGGCTGGCGGCGCAAGCCGTGCTCGGCGGCAGCACTGCGGCGGCTTATCAGGCGCGGCTGCGGCGCGATGTCGGCTGGCAGGTCGCGCGCGCCCGCTGGCTCCAGCGCGGCGGCCAGACCGCGCTCGGCCGCGCGCTGCTGCTGACCGGGCTCGGGCTGTTCCCGGCAGCACTGCAGATGCTCGCTTTGGCGACGCGCGTCCCGCAACCGGCGTTGCAGAGGGCTGGCATC
>JAYTHJ010000164.1:0-4713 GCA_043732725.1 Sphingomonadaceae bacterium
TGCTGTGGATAAGCCGGTGGGCGAACGGCGGTGGACCACGCAAGATTGGCGCATTGTCGAAGCGCGGCACGCGTTGCCCAAAATTTAATCTGTCACACACGGAACGAAATTGTTGCGCCGTCGCCGCACCGGGTTGCTGCGCTGCGGCGGCACGCTTACGCCGCCATCCATGGTCAATCCAGGGAAACGAACGGCGATCGTCACTGGCGGGGCCAAGCGCATCGGCGCCGCGCTGGTCAGGGCGCTCGCCGCCGACGGCTGGCATGTCGTGATCCATTGCAAGAGCTCGGTCGAGGTGGCGACGGCGCTGCAGCGCGAGCTGGCCGCCGCTGGCGGCAGCGCCTCGGTGCTCGTCGCCGACCTCGCCGAGCCGACGCTTGATCATGTGATCGCGGCGGCACAGGTCAACGCGCCGCCCTTGGGCTTGCTCGTCAATAGCGCCTCGCGGTTCAACTACGACAGCTTCGACGCCTTCGACGCCGCGGGCTGGGACGCGCATCAAGCGGTCAACGTCCGGGCTCCCGCATTGCTGACGAAGGCGTTTGCCGCAGCGATCGTGCCGGGTGAAACCGGGCTGGTCGTCAACCTGCTCGATGCCAAGCTCGCCAGCCTCAATCCCGATTACTTCACCTATACCGTCAGCAAGATCGGGCTGCAGGGTCTGACCGAGTTGGCGGCACGGGCGTTCGCGCCGAAGCTGCGGGTCAACGCCATCGCGCCGGCAGTGACGATGGTCAGCGGGCCGCAGTCGCGCGACAACTTCGCGGCGGCGCACGTACTCAACCCGCTCGGCCGGGGCGTCGAAGTCGCCGAGATCGTGGCGGCCCTGCGATTTATCATTGCGACGCCGGCGCTTAACGCGCAGACGATCACGCTCGACGCCGGGCAGCGGCTATTGGGTTTGCCGCGCGACGTCGCCTTCATGGTGGTCAAATGACAGAAATTTTTGCCGACCTTGTCGGTATGGTTCCGGCCGGTCTGGCCCCGCGGACGCGCAAGATAATCCTCCAAGACTTCGACCTGCCGGTGGACATCGGCTTCCACGCGTTCGAGATCGGCAATCCGCAGCGGTTGCGGATCAATGTCGAGGTCTGGCTCGACGCGGCGAACTTCCCCGAATGCGACAGCGCCGACGCGGCGTGGGACTATGACATGCTGCGCACCGCGATTATCACACTGACCGCGAGCCGCCGCTTCAACCTGCAGGAAACCGTCTGCCGCGAGGTCTACGACACCGTCGCGGCCCGCCGGGGCGTCACCGCGCTGCGCGTCTCGACTCGCAAACCAGATATCTATCGGGACTGTGCTTCGGTCGGGGTCGAACTAGCGTCGTTTTAGAATTTATTGCGTTCTTTGCAATGCCACTTCCAATTCGCTCATCCCGAGCTTGCCGAGGGACCCACGCACGACGAGCGGGGGTCTCTCGGCAAGCTCGGGATTAGCGAGTTGGGTTCGATCTGAACGAGGCTCATCCCGGCATCTAATTGGCTGCCTACACCTTCTCAAGTCGCTTGATCGCTGCCGCCAGCGAGCGTTCGCCGTCGCAATAGCCGTCCCATGCGGTCAATTTCTTGATCAGCGCGGGTACCGTGCGGATCGTGTACTTGGCGGGATCGAGACCTTTTTTGACTTGGCTCCACGGTACCGGCATCGACACCGGCGCGCCCGGGCGCCCGCGCGGTGAGAACGGCG
This sequence comes from Sphingomonadaceae bacterium, assembly GCA_043732725.1. Taxonomy (GTDB): domain Bacteria; phylum Pseudomonadota; class Alphaproteobacteria; order Sphingomonadales; family Sphingomonadaceae; genus Polymorphobacter_B. Next base: position 1,693 of record JAYTHJ010000164.1, read on the forward strand.
CGACCGCCGTAGCCATACGGTCGTTGCGCAGGTAATCGAGGAAGATGCGCCCGGTGCGCTCTTTCTTTGCCATAGTGATCAGGTACTTGCTCGGCGCGTCGGTCGCCATGACCCTGCAGACATCGCGTGCAAACGCCTTGGCTGCGGGCCAGTCGACGCCCTTACCCGCCACCGGCGCGACGACGTGCAGCCCCTTGCCGCCGGTGGTCTTGCAGAAACTGACCAACCCGAGGTTGTCGAGCCGGTCACGGACTTCGCACGCGCACGCGGCCACCACTTCGAAGTCGACATCGGGCGCGGGGTCGAGGTCGAAGACCAGCCGTCCCGGCTGCTCGGGCGCGAACGGCTCGCAGTTCCACGGATGCAGTTCGGCCGCGCCGGTCTGCGCCGCTGCGACCAGCGCCTCGACCCGGTCGAAGCGGATGTACGGCTTGCGGTCGCCCGAGACTTCGACCTCGACGATCAGCGACGACTGGCCCTTGGCGGCGTGGCGCTGGAAGAAGTTCTGCGCGCCGTCGATGCCGTCGGGCATACGGATCATCGAGCACGGCCGCCCTTTGATATGCGGCAGCATCCAGTCGCCGACCGCTTCGTAATAGCGCGCGAGATCGAGCTTGGTGACCGGCTGGCCCGCACCGTCGTCGGGCCACAGTGGCTTATCGGGGTGCGAGATCGTCAGCCCCATGACAACGGCCGAGCCACGCGCGATGGCGACAGAGTTACGTGCCGTCGCGATTTCGGCTTTGACGACGGGTGCTGCGGATGCGGGTTTCGCCGATCGTGCAACCGCCGGTTGCGGTTCGTGCAGCGCGGTCGTCGCCGCCGGCGCGGGAGTCTCGGCTTCGACCTCGGCGGCGGGCTTATCGTCGCGCAACCCCTTGAACGAGGCCTGGCGGATCGCGCCGTCGCCGGTGAAGCCGGCATACTGAATCTCGGCGACCAGCTCGGGGCGGACCCAGTGGATGTCGGGCGTCTGGCGAGGTGCACCCTTACCCGTGAACGGGCTGACATCGGTCGCGATCGCCTGCAGCCGGGGCAAAATCGTCGTGACCACATCGCGTCCGAAGCCGGTGCCGATGCGACCGACGTGCGCCAGCTTGCCGTCGCGGTAGACCCCGGCGATCAGCGAGCGGAAGGCGTCGCCGGTGGTCGTCCAGGCGCCGACGACGACTTCGTGGCCGTGGCGGCATTTCGACTTCACCCAGCTGTCGCTGCGGCCCGATACGTATGGCGCATCGAGTCGCTTCGAGACGATGCCTTCAAGGTCCATGCGGCAGGCCGATTGCAGCACGGCATCGCCGGCGATGGTGAAGTGGTCGACGTAGCGCAGGTTGCCGCGGTGATAGGTAATGCTGGCGTGCAGGCGCACCTTGCGGACTTCGAGCGGCAGCGGGCGCAGGTCCTCGCCGCCGTCGAATAATTTGTCGAAGACGAAGAACACTAGGTCCCTGGTCTTCGCGTTGGAGATCGCCGCCTGCAGTGCCGAGAAGCTCGGTGCGCCGGTGTGATCGAGCGCGACGACTTCGCCGTCGACGATGCCGTCGCGGAGCTTCGCGCCCGCCGCGATGATCTCGGGGAATTTACCGGACCAGTCGAGCCCCTTGCGACTAAGCAACATCGCCTTGCCGCCGGCGATGCGCAGCTGCATCCGATAGCCGTCGAACTTGATCTCGTGCGCCCAGCCCGGCCCCAACGGAGGCTTTTCACGCAGCGTCGCCAGCATCGGCTCGATAAAGCCGGGTAACGCCGCCACCGCCTTTGGCTTCGCTTTGGCCTTTGGCTTCGCTTCGACCGGCGCAGGCGCCGCTGCAGGGGCCGCCGCCGGGGGCGTCGCCAGCTTTGTTATTAGCGTGTCGCTCGTCGCGCCCGCCGGCGCTTCGGGTCTGTCGTGCGTCTGCCAGTCCGCAGCCGCACGGGCGCCCTGCGCCGTCATAAACGGCGTCGCCGCCTTGCCCCTGCCGGCGGCGATCTCGGTCATCGTTCGCTTCGAGGCAACCGAGCGGTCGTCGTCGGTCGGGCCGGTGGGATTGCCCTCTACCGCGCCCCCATCGCGGTGCTTGATCAGCAGCCACGAATTCTTCGGCTTGCTGCTTTTGCTGGCGCTGTCGTAGCCCTTGGTACGCACGATCACCCACGAGCCGTGCATGCGTTCGCCCTCCATGACAAATTTCAATTCGCCCTTGGCAAGCGCCGCGCCGATGTCCTCAAAACCTTTCTCGGGAGACCAATAGCCGCGGTCCCACAGCATCACAGTGCCGCCGCCATATTGACCCTTGGGGATGGTGCCCTCGAAATCACCATAATCGAGCGGGTGATCCTCGAGCTCGATTGCCATGCGCTTGTCATGCGGATCGAGCGACGGCGCGCGCGGTACCGCCCACGAGCGAAACGTGCCCTCGGACTCGAGCCGCAGGTCGAAATGCAGCCGCGTTGCATCGTGCTTCTGGATGACAAAGCGACGGGCCGCCGGCGGCACAACCCTGGCGTGGTCGCCCGACGGCTCGGCGGTCTGAGTGAAGTCGCGCATCTCTTGGTATTTCGCGAGCTTGGTGGCCATTGTCGCTCCCGTCGAGGTTGCGGACACCAACGATCATCTTACCGGCAAGCTCCGAAGATCGCGCCGCAGGGCGAAGCCTGCTTGGCGCGAAGCCTTTTTGAAACGGGCGCGTTGTCGGGCGAAGGAGAACAAGTCATGAATCAAGCCACTCACGCAGCCGAAGGCGCCGCGACCCGCCGTTTCAGTGTCCACGCCCGCCATGTCGATCAGCACCACGCCCGACTGCTCGACGAGGCCTCGTTCGAGGCGGCCGCGGCCGCGTATGTCGAGGACTTCCACCCCGCCGTCGACGCCGATCACGAGGTCAGCGTCATCGTCCGCGAAGTCGGCACCGGCTACCAGCACTGCTTCACGATCAACGTCGATTCGGGCGCGAGCGCGTCCTGCGGCTGAGCGTGGCGTCCGCTTCGACGCGCTCGATCTGATCGGCGTCGAGCCGGAGGACGCGCATAGGCACGTCGCGG
>JAYTHJ010000165.1:0-4698 GCA_043732725.1 Sphingomonadaceae bacterium
TGCTTCCGCGGCGGCTCAAGGCCTCTATCTGCAGCCCAAATACGCCGCGATCCTGCTCGACGCGGGAACGGGCGAAATCCTGTATGCGCGGCAGGCCGATGCGCTGCGCTATCCGGCATCGATCACCAAAGTCTTGACGCTGTACGTCGCGTTCGAGGCGATCGCGCGTGGCCAGCTGCGCCTCGACGAGCCGATCTTCATCTCTAAGTTCGCCGCCGCGCAGCACCCGTCGAAACTGGGGCTGAAGGCGGGGTCCCAAATCCGCGTACAGGACGCGATCAACGTCATTGCGACGCGCTCGGCGAACGATATCGCCGTCGCGCTCGCCGAAGCGCTGAGCGGCAGCGAGGCGGCATTCGCCGAGCGCATGACGATCACCGCCAAGCGCCTCGGCATGACGTCGAGCATGTTCGTCAACGCTACCGGCTTGCCCGCGGCGCGCCAGCTGACGACGGCGCGCGATATCGCGACGCTGAGCCGCGCCGTCGTCCGCGACTACCCCGAATTCTACAAGGTCTTCAGCCGGGTTGCGGTCGATTATGAAGGCCAGACGATCGCCAACCACAACCACTTGCTGTCGACCCTGCCCGGCGTCGATGGCATCAAGACCGGCTTCACCAACGCCGCCGGGTTCACGCTGGCCGCCAGCGCCGCGCACGACGGTGTCCGGCTGATCGCGGTCGTGCTCGGCAGCCCGACGCGGCTGGCGCGCGATGCCAATGTCACGACCTTGCTCGAAACCGGCTTCGATGTACTCAAGCAGCGGGTACGCGGCGACGGGCCGACGGTTGCCGCGTACCTCGCAGAACCCGACGACCTATCCGACCACGAGCTGCAGACGCTGGTCGAGACCGACGTCTCGGCGGGCGACGATAGCCAGCTGGCGCTACTCAAGCCGCCCGCGCCGCCGCGCCCGCGCCGCAACTGGTGAGCGCGAGCTCTTTAGCCGGAGCGTGACGAGCGGGCGCCGCCGGATTGATCGACACCACCTTCTGCATCGAGATCGAGCTTACCGCGCGCCGAGCAGCACGCGATAGAATTTGAGCGCTTGGTTGCCGCCATGCGCGACCGGCTGCAGCCACGCGAAGCTGGTGCCGCGGGCGAGCGCGGCCACCAGCCCGTGCGGGGCTTCGCTGGCGAGGGTGCGCGTCTCGCTGTCGGTGGTGCAATCGGCGACGTAGTTAATCCCGCGCGCCGCCAGCTGCTTCCGCGCCACCGCCGGCTCGGCCAGCCACGTCTCGAAGGCGAAGTGGTTGCCCGCATAGCCGCGGTGGATGCCCGACGCGACGACGCTGTGCGGCGTCCACACCAGTAGCGGCCCCGACAGATCGATCTGACTCAGCACCAGTCCGGGAGGGAGCCTCGCGATGCCGGTGTAAGTGGCAGCGGCGGCGCAGTTGGCATCGGCCACCCGGACTTCCGGAGCCGATCGCGGCAAGATCGTCTCGGCCAGCAGCAGCGTCGCGCTCGCGGTCAGTACGATTGCCGCTGCCGCAAGCGATCGGGTTCCAGCGCGCACCGCCAGCGCTGCGGCGAGCGGGACTGCGACCGCCGCGGCCGCTGCAACGGCACGAAACTGCCAGCCGGTCAGCACCAGCGCGACTGCCGCGATCGCCGTCAACAGCGCATAGCGATCGCGCTCGACCCCGGCCGAGCGCCACGCCAGCCCGGCCCCCGCCGCCAGCATCGCCGCGCCGAACGCCATCCGGGCGACGGCGATCCACGGCGACGCGGCCCAATCCTCCACCACCGTCCGCGTCTCGGAAATATGCGCGATCCAGAGCCGCAGCAGCAACGGCCCAACCATGTCATACGGCTTGCCGGCGACCTCGGGAAAGGCGGCTAGGACGATCGCGCCGCCAGCCGCGCCGATCACGGCGACCAGCGCCAGTCGCTCGCGCCAGTGCCACAGGACCGGCGCGCGCACTACGGCGAACGCCAGCGCGCTACCCAGCAGCAGCGCCGCGACGACGTGCCCGCGCCCGATGGCGTCGCCTTTGGCAAGTCCCCAGTCGGCCATCGGCACGGTCGCCGCGAATACCGCTGGCACCAGGACCGCGAGCCCGGCGAACCAGCCGAGTGTCACGTCCCGAACCGCTGCACCGCGCGCCGCCCAGCGCAGCGCTCCCCACGCCGCGATAACGACGAGATACGGCGCGGTCTCCATCCCCGTGCCGAGCGCCAGCGCGACCGCCAGCGCTGCGACGAGACCGTGCCATCGACGCTCGCCATCGGTGAGCGCGGCGAGCGCCGCCAGCAGCAGCACGATCTGCTGGGCATGGTGATCGATGCGCCCCGGCACGAACTCCCACTGGAACTTGACCCCGGCCAGCGCCAGCAGCGCCGCGGGGACGCGCGCGCCCCGCCCCGCGAGCGCCTCGGCGATCCGGACGATCAACAGGATCGCGGCGACCAGCAGCACAAGCGGCATGATCGTCACCGCCAGGCGTTCTGTCGTGACCCCGCTAAAGAACGGCTTCAGCAGGGTGATCGCCGCCGCCACCGGCAGGTCGGCAAGCCGCGACCAGTGCGTATGCAGCCCATGCGGCGGGTCGACACGGTACTGCGTCACGTCCCACCACGACTGCCCGCCGAGCCAGTCGCGGATTTGCGCCAGCCGCATGTAATTGTCGGGATCATTGAGGCTCAGCGCCCTTGCGGCGGGCTGGTAGTGCAGCAGCAGCTCGGTCGCCTTGACCAGCGCGAGCACCAGTACGACGATCCAGCTGCGCGCCAGCCAGCGCTGCCATGGCGGCGTCTCCACATGCTTCGGAGCTATCGCGAAAGCTGGCGACCACGCGCCGTGACGAGCAAGCTTTGCACCGAATATGGACCCCAGTTTGCGCTGCGGTAGCGATTGGAAGTTCAAGCGCAGACATCCTCTCGAAATATCGACTTGCGATCACTCGCGCGACATCGCCCTTATGCTTGGCGCAGGCCCCCGGGCCCGCCATATAGTGTCCATGCCAGTGCGCTCGCCCTGTATCAATATCTGCGACCTCGACCGCCAGCGCGTCTGCAAAGGCTGCGGGCGGACGGTCGACGAGATCGGGCGCTGGTCGCTGGCGAGCGAGGCTGAGCGCGTCGCGATTGTCGCCGAACTGCCGGCGCGCATGGCACAGCGGCGGCACTGGTGGCGGCGCTGGCGGCGGTGGGAGTGGCGGCAATGAAGCTGAGTGTGCTCGATCAGACGCCGATCGCGGCGGGCGGCAGCGCGGCGCAGGCGCTCGCCAACACGCTCGATCTCGCGTTGCTGGCGGACAGCCTCGGCTACCACCGCTTCTGGCTTGCCGAGCATCATGCCTCGATGGCGCTGGCGGGATCGGCTCCTGAGGTGCTGCTCGCCGCGGTCGGTGCCGCAACGGCGCGTATCCGCATCGGCAGCGGCGGCATCATGCTGCCGCACTACAGTCCGCTCAAGGTGGCGGAGACCTTCAGTCTGCTCGCCGGACTATATCCGGGCCGGGTCGACCTCGGGCTGGGCCGCGCGCCCGGCAGCGACCAGCGGACCGCGATGGCCCTGCAGCGCGACCGCCGCACGCTGGCTCCGCACGACTTCCCCGAGCAATTGGCCGAGCTGCTGGCGTATCTCGACGACAGCTTCGACGCGGCGCATCCGTTCGCGGCACTGGCGAAGACGTTGCCCGGTGCGCCCGAGCGTCCCGAGCCGTGGCTGCTCGGCTCGTCGCCCGACAGCGCGGCATGGGCGGCGGCGAGCGGGCTGCCCTATTGCTTCGCCGACTTCATCAACAGCAACGGCGCGGGTATCGCTGCTCAGTACCGCGCGCAATTCCGTCCCTCGCCGCATTTGGCCGAGCCGTACACGATGGCGGCTTTGTGGACCGTCTGCGCTGACACCGATGCCGAGGCCGAGCGGCTGGCGAGCAGCGCCAGGATGATGTTCGCGCATCTGCTCGCGGGGCGTTCGATCGCCGTACCGCCGCCCGAGCAGGCGACGGCGTGGCTCGCCGCGAACGCCGCCGCGCTGCCACCGCGTGCCAGCCGCCGCGTCATCGTCGGCAGCCCGCAGACCGTACGGCTCGGCATCGAGGCGGCAGCGCGCGAATACGGTGCCGACGAGGCGATGCTGGTCAACATCGTCTACGACCATGCGGCGCGGCGGCGCAGCTACGAGCTGATCGCGCAAGCCTTCGCGCCGGAGGCGGTCAGCGTCGCGGCTTGACGGCGCGTCGCTCGCCCACTCTCCCGCTTACATCGCGTTGAGCGTCAGCAACTCATAGCTTGCCACCAGCTCGTCGTCGGCGTTGGTCACCGCGACCGCCCAGCGGACTTCGCCATACTCGTCGTTGCGCTTCGACTTCGACATGACGGTGAGCGCCACCTTGATCGACTCGCCGGGTGACAGCGGCTTCAGAAAGCGCAGGGTGTCGAGGCCGTAGTTCGCCAGCACCGGGCCGGGCGCGGGATCGACGAACAGCCCGGCGGCGAATGCTAGGATCAGATAGCCGTGCGCGACCCGGCCCGGAAAGAACGGGTTCGCCGCCGCCGCAACCTCGTCCATATGCGCGTAGAAAGTGTCGCCGGTAAATGCCGCGAAGTGCTCGATGTCGGCGAGCGTGATCGTCCGGGAAGCGGTGTGGAGCGTATCGCCGAGCGCCAGCTCGCCGAAGCGCTGGCGGAACGGGTGGACCCCGGCCTCGAGCTGCGGCGCGCCGGGCAGCCAGCGGCCGATGACGG